>JAUQWR010000461.1 GCA_030835065.1 Candidatus Kapaibacterium sp. | reverse complement strand
ATGATTTGCTGGGCAACCTGCTTGATTGGTCTCGTGCTCAAACAAATCGATTGGAATTTCTGCCATTAATACACAGTATCAAACCGATTGTTGATTCCATAATCAATAATTTGAAATTGCAGGCAGAAAATAAACAGATAACACTTTACAATGAAGTCCCCGAAAAAATTTCTGCTTATTTCGACAGGGAAATGATTGTTACAGTTATTCGTAATCTTGTTTCTAATGCAATTAAATTCACAAAGCCTGAAGGTAGAGTCATAATTAAAGCCTTTACACACGAAGATTTTGTAAGCATTTCTGTTGAAGATACCGGTATCGGAATCCCAGACAATCAGATCGACAAATTATTTAGAATCGACACCAAAACCACGACAGTTGGCACCGCTTCCGAATCTGGAACTGGTCTGGGCTTGTTGATTTGCCATGAATTTGTCGAGAAAAACAGAGGTGCAATTAGTGTTCAATCAGAATTAGGCAAAGGCTCTACATTTATTTTCACAGTTCCTGCAAATTCTTAAACTAAAATATCATTACTTCGTTTATACAATCAAAATTTATAAGCTATTGAACGGATAGAAAATGGAATTGATTTCAAAATCCAAAGAATGGCGTCATCTTCAGCTTCACAAAGCAGAAATTGCCAAGCTACACGTCAAAGATTTATTTGCAGCCGATAACCACCGATTCGACAAGTACTCAATTAAATTTCACGATATACTTTTCGATTATTCCAAAAATTTAATAAACAACGACACAATGCCTTTGCTACTCGAGCTGGCTAAATCCATTGGTTTAAGGCATAAAATCGAGGAAATGTTTGCCGGCGAAAAAATCAACAGTACAGAAAATCGTGCTGTGCTACACACTGCTTTGAGAAATCGTTCTGACGAGCCGGTATATGTAGATTCTGAAAATGTAATGCCACAAATTTATGAAGTTTTGGACCACATGAAAGAATTTGTCGAATCCATACACAATGGTTCGTGGCTCGGTGGCAGTGGATTGCAGATTACTGATGTTGTCAATATCGGTATTGGTGGCTCTGATTTGGGTCCTGCGATGGTAGTTGAAGCTCTTTCAGCTTATAAAGTTCCAAATTTAAATGTACACTTTGTATCAAATGTAGATGCTAGCGATATTCAGTCTTTATTGAATGGTCTAAATCCTGAGACCACTCTATTTATCATTGCATCAAAGACATTTACTACTCAGGAGACTATTACAAATGCCCTCACTGCAAAAAACTGGATTTTAAAATCTGTTCCTAAAGATAAAATTGAAAATCATTTTGTTGCTTTATCTACCAACGAAAAAGCATGTATTGATTTTGGTATTAATCCAAAACATATGTTCCAATTTTGGGACTGGGTTGGTGGGCGATATTCATTATGGTCTGCTATAGGGCTATCGATTGCTCTTGCAATTGGATTCGATAATTTCGAAGATTTACTTGCTGGTGCCTACGAAATGGATTTACATTTTAGAGAAACTCCTTTCGAGAGAAATATACCTGTCATCATGGCTTTGCTTGGTATATGGTATGCTAATTTTTTTGATTTGGCTTCGCATGCAGTTATTCCATACGACGAATATCTAAAAAAATTCCCGGATTTCTTGCAACAGCTAGATATGGAAAGCAATGGCAAATATATAGACAAAAACTCTGTCAAGATAGATTACAAGACTGGCCCGATTGTCTGGGGCACTATTGGTACCAACTCCCAACACTCTTTTTTCCAATTAATTCATCAAGGCACCCAAGTAATACCTGTAGATTTTATTGCATGTATCAACAATCACAATGAATTAGAAAATCATCATCGCATTTTACTTTCTAATTTTATTGCACAAACAGAAGCACTTATGAAAGGAAAATCCGAAGCAGAAGTATTAGCCGAACTCAAAGCTCAAGGACTAGATGATAAGCAAATCAAATCACTAGTTCCGCATAAAGTATTTACAGGCAATCGCCCTACTAATACTATACTAATCAAAAAACTTACGCCATCTGCTCTAGGCAAATTAATTGCGATGTACGAACACAAAGTGTTTGTAATGGGATGTATATGGAACATTAATTCATTCGACCAATGGGGCGTTGAATTAGGAAAACAGCTTGCCAAAGAAGTATTAAAGGATCTTGAATCTGACGAGAAAATCTACTCTCATGATTCTTCTACAAACGGATTGATTAATTATATTAAACAATACAAAAAATAATTATAATCATATTATGCTATTTTTATAGAACAACCCCAAAAGCAATGACAATCTACTTTTGGGGTTATTTGTATATAAGCTGGTATTAGTTAAATTTTAATAAATTTGATTGAATTAAGTAATGTATTGTTTTTGCTAATCATTATTATATATGAACCAGGATCTAAATTTGAATTAACAATTTCTTTAATAGGAATAATATTTTGTCCGGTTTTAATCTTATATCCGCTACAAATGCCAATTTTTTGTCCAATAATATCATATAATTCCAAATCGACTGCATCCTCATTTTGTGTATAATAAGACAAATATCCATTATCAATCATAGGATTTGGATATACTTCTAAACCATCAGCAGATTGATCACCAATGCCTGCACCACCATCATTTTCCCTCATGATTTTCAAATCATCTACTAAGAGGCAAACTATTGAAGTGCTCGATGTATTTCCATATTTTTCTTTAGATCCCGCAAAAAATTTCAATTGCAATTCCGTGTCTTCTTCCCAAATATTTGGCACTTCAAATATCATTCTCTTCCAGACTCGCTGTTTATGCAATGTCTTTATGGAATCATTATTATATTCATCCTCTTCATAATACTTCTTCATATTGTAAAGAGTATCCCATTCAGCCATTTCATTTGTTTTATATGTTACAATTACTCCAACATTATTATCAAACAATTGATTACTATAAAACAAGTGCCATTCAAACATCCAAAAGCTTATTAGATATTTTTTAATATCTTTTTTTATTAGATAAGCAGGGGATTCGGCACTACTAGTTCCTTCTATCATATAGTATGGACTATTGTCGTATCCGGTTCCAGTAAGCATGCATTTTTCACCATTTTTGCTCAAATCAGAATCCGGCTGAATATAATAGCTAATCTGCGATGAATACCCTTTAGGCTTGCCAATCATCAAACCAGCACCTTTACTAATATTATTATCAAATTTGAAATTTTCGCTTTCAAATTCATCTACATAGATACTCTTATAACCACATGTAAAGACATAGTTACTAAACATACTGTTATTATAATATTTATATTGATAATAATTTGTATTATTATCTTTATATTTCAAATAATATTTAATTATCCCAGGTTTTTCTAAACCATTGAAAGTATTAACATATTTATTGTTATTTTTTAATAAATTTATTTCTTTCACTTCTTTCGAATTGTCTATAGTATAGCAGAACTTCACAGTATCGGGCAATTGACAAATAAAACTTGGACTAGAAAACTCAACAATAATATTCTGGCTTCCATTGATATTCTCCATATCTTCCAAAACAGTAAAATTCAAAGCGTCATTAACAAAAAGATTTTGACCAATATTATGCATATTAAACGCTTTAATTATTTCCTTGTAATGTGGGCTGCCATCTGTCAAATCTCCATTATCATCATCTGCAACCAATACAGCCAAAAACCATTTTTTAAAGGCTACAGCTGTACTTGGATCATCAGGAAGACTATATCTGGCAAAATGAGATAATTTATAAGTCAAATCTTTACCTATTAATTTCCTTAAATCCCAAAATGCACCAGCCAAAACTCTCCCGTCGTTATGGCTTTCTCCTGTAAGTGAATCAGGATATATACATTTATTTTCAGAATTCCTTATATATGCAGCTTTGTCATTCAAATATACATTTTTAGTACCAATAGGGTCGTCTAAAAGCATATTTGCATTAACATCTGCTAAAGCTTCATGACACGCTTTATTCAAAAATTCTTTGTTTCTTTTCTTATAGAATAAATCATTTATAGAATGACCATATTCATGATACATAACAGCCGGACATTCAGAAAATCTAATTGAATCATTTTCATAATCAGTAAATCCAAAACTCTTATCATTTGGCGAATAAAATGCGTTAACTCCATACATTCCATAAAAGCTGCTACTTCCATAAAAAGTGATTGGCATTTTTATTTCCATACAATCCAAATTTGGATCTATTCTCTTTATTTGATCTTTAGCATACTTGAGGTGATACAAGCCGAACAACGCGAATTTATTAGCATTTTCACTATTCAATACAACTTCATTATTAATACTTGCTATATTGATTTTTATAGGATTCAAATATTCTATATCATTTTCTTCACAAAAGCCGATTATGGTTTCATCTGATTCATATTTAATCTTCAATTCCACTTGATTGGAGTTGATTTTAAATTTACCGGTTTCATCGGTTTTACTTCCAATATTATCTATAGCCAGATAATTATTTTTAAGTGGAAGTTCTGCAACCTTTCCTTTATAATAGTCTTGAAATACTTCAGCTTTAAGTATTACATTTTTGTCTGCATTTAATAATAAAAGCTTTTGCCAAACAATATCTCCATTAAATACATCTATATAAGTTTCAAATATTTCCTTGCTATCTATCCCTGAACTAACTTTATACACCATTTTAAAATCAATGAAATCACCTTTATAAATAGGAAGAATATATTCCTGAATATTTTTTGAGCTCATTAATTTGTTAGCAATTTTACTATTTACTTTTAAGTTGAGAGAATTATTAGTGATTTCTATTGCTTTGCTTTTCACAATCTTGCTTTTATTCTCAAATTTAATATTATCATAAAAACTAATATTGAATGAAAACACTTCGCCTTTATTATTAACAACAAGATTAATTTCGCTGCCAATAACTTCTTTATCATCATAGATCTGAACAAAGCTTACAAACCACTTCCCACCAACTTCTTCAACCCTCGATAGTTTTAAAGAATTGATATCCGCTTTGAAAATGCTTTTATATTTATTCAAGAAATCTTTGATTGCAGCTACTAATTGATCAGAAGAGATTATATAAGGACATATTTTAATAGGCTTGCCAATAGCCACTACCGGACTTCCGCTAGCTTTATCAAGCGAAATATCCCAGGTTCCATTCTGAGTAATAAACATCTGCCAATCAGCGGAATTTACAGCATTAAGGCAATTGATAGTTTGCTTAAAATCTTGATTTTCATATAATTTCACTAATTCTTTTGCTTTCAGACTATCATTAATAGCCCAAAACGACAATAAAGAAAAAATGATAAGGTAATTGAATCTTTTCATAGTTAATTCCGAAATATTAATTTCAACAATATTATAATATAAACAAACACTCCAATATTAAAAAGGTTACTACAAAAAAAGCTCTTACCTTCATAAAAAGTAAGAGCTTTAATTTTTAATTCTAATCTGTATTTTACATGCCTTCTGCTTCTATTGCTTCAGACATATCAATTTCCAAATTGTCGTTATAAGCTTTAATATTCAAAGAATCAGCTCTTCCAAATATATTGCCTATTTCTGAAGTTACTACCATATCTTGGTAATGGCGCAAGCCGGTTCCTGCTGGAATCAACTGACCAAGTATGATATTTTCTTTCAAACCTATAAGATTATCAACTTTTGCAGCTACTGATGCATCAGAAAGCACACGTGTGGTCTCTTGGAATGATGCCGCTGATAGCCAGCTTTCTGTTGTCAATGATGCTTGAGTAATTCCAAGCAAAATCGGTTCGGAAATCGCTGGATCTGCCGGGCGGAATTCTGCTACTGCCTTGCCTTTATGACGTAAATCATTATTGATATCACGTACTTTGCGGCGAGCTACCAGCTGACCTTCGCTAAACTTAGAATCTCCTTTTTCGCTAATCACAACCATGTTCTTAAGCATTTGATTTTCATCAAATAATCTTAATTTGTCCACATGGTCGTTTTCTAAGAATGAGGAGTCTCCTGAATCTACGATTCTTACTTTTTGAAGCATTTGGCGTGCGATTACTTCAATGTGTTTATCATTGATTTTTACACCTTGCATACGATAAACTTCTTGAATTTCATTTACAAGATATTCTTGAACCGCATTAGCACCTTTGATTCTCAAAATATCGTGTGGATTGATCGAACCTTCTGTCAATCTGTCGCCTGCACGAACGAAGTCGCCTTCTTGAACCAAAATATATTTACCAATTGGCACTGAATATTCTTTTCTAGTCTTTTCATCTAATGAAGTTACTACCAAAGTACGTTGTCCACGTTTTTGCTTGTCGAAAGATATGATACCATCGATATCACTTACGATAGCTGGATTTTGTGGAGCACGCGCTTCAAACAATTCAGTTACGCGAGGCAAACCGCCTGTGATGTCTCGGGTACGACCCAAGTCTCTAGGAATTTTTGCCATCGGAGTACCAATACCTACCACTTCATTATCATCCACACTCAATTGAGCACGTGATGGAATATTGTAAGTCTTTAATACTCTGCCTTCTACATCTATAATTTCGATAGCAGGAGATTTAGTTTTATCTCTTGAATCGATAATAACCTTTGTAATGTGGCCTGTAGTTTCGTCGTTCACTTCGCGATAAGTTACGTTTGGCACCATGTCGCGATAACGAATACGACCAGAAACTTCAGTGATAATTGATGAGTTGTAAGGATCCCATTCATAAATCATGGCACCTTTTTTAACTACATCTCCATCCTGCACTTTAAGCACGGCACCATAGGTAGCATCATATTTTGTAAGCACGCGGTTTGAGTCTGGATCAATAATATTGATAGAGCCCATACGGCTTATAGAGATATGTACCTGCCCTTCTTCACCTTCGTAACTAATCTGTCTGATATTATCAAATTGGATAACACCATCAAATTTTGCTACAATCGAAGACTGTGATGCGACCAAAGCCGCAGTACCACCAGTGTGGAATGTACGAAGAGTAAGCTGAGTACCAGGCTCACCGATTGATTGAGAAGCGATAGTACCAACTGCTTCGCCAACGTCAGTAAGCTTGCCTGTTGCCAGGTTACGACCATAGCACTTAGCGCAAACACCACGACGAGATTCGCAAGTCAATACAGAACGAATCATAACCGCTTCGATAGCTGAATTATCAATTTTATCAGCAATTTCTTCATCAATTACTTCGCTAGCTCTAACAATCAATTCATCAGTAATCTGATCGCGAACATCAAGCAGAGCAACACGACCAAGAACGCGTTCTGATAGTGGCTCTTTCACTTCTTCGCCATCTTTGAGTGCAGTCATTTCCACACCGCGGATAGTTCCGCAATCCACTTCACTGATAATAACATCTTGTGCCACGTCGTGCAGACGACGAGTCAAATAACCAGCATCAGCTGTCTTCAACGCTGTATCCGCCAAACCTTTACGAGCACCGTGAGTAGAAATAAAGTACTCAAGAATCGACAAACCTTCTTTAAAGTTTGCAATAATCGGGTTTTCGATAAGTTCGCCAGTCGAGCCGGACAATGATTTTTTAGGTTTAGCCATCAAACCACGCATACCTGCAAGCTGACGAATCTGCTCTTTAGAACCGCGGGCTTGAGAGTCAAGCATCATCCAGAATGTGTTGAATCCTTGCTGAGCTTTTGATAATTCTACATATAATTTATCAGCAACACGGTTAGTTGCATTAGACCAAGTATCGATAATCTTGTTGTAACGTTCGCCACTTGAAATAACGCCATTACGATATGCATTTTCGATACTGTCAATTTTACTTTGTGCGCTAGCAATAATTGTATTCTTTTCGTAAGGAACAACTACGTCATGAATTGATACAGACAATCCACCGCGTGTAGCAAATCCAAATCCTGTATCCTTCAAATTATCGAGGAATTCTACAGTTTTTGCCAAACCTGCCTTGCGGAAACATTGACCAATAAAGAAACGAAGTCTCTTCTTAGTAAGCAATTCATTGATATAGCCGAGTTCTTCAGGAACAATCAAGTTAAATAACATTCTGCCGGTAGTTGTTTCAAGCATTTT
>JAUQWR010000460.1 GCA_030835065.1 Candidatus Kapaibacterium sp. | reverse complement strand
TGGGAGAAATATATCTCCTGGTCGCCGTATCATTATTGCATGAATAATCCGGTGATCGCGGTGGATATTGACGGATTTATTGTTTCACTCATAACATCTGGACCCACTACTCATAAACATAATTATGAAAGTTATAAAAATGGTTTAGCAGGACATTCAGCAATTAGAATTGATGATAAAGTGTATTCCTTCGAAGGGGATGGCAAATGGCAAGTTTATGATTATTTGAAATATATGCATAATGAAAAAATTACAAGAACAGTTATAGAACAAAAATTAAAAGTGGATCAAGACAAGGTGCAAAAATATTTGGAAAGTAAGCCAGGTCAAAATAAGCCATATAATGTAAGCTCGAATTCTTGTGTTACACAAAATATGGATGCTTTAAGTAAGGGTGGTATTCCTTTTGCAGATCGAAGTAAATTAAACGGTGCTGTATCGCCGATACAATTGGCAAACGAGCTACAGAATTCTAGATATGTAACGGACGCCATACAATATGTTTCTTTAAATTCTCCAAGTTTAATTGGTAAACTTATTTATGAGTTTTTTGAATATCTTATGGGTAAAGATATAATAAATCCTGTTGGTGTAAAAGAAAATACAGCTCCAATAATTAAATAACAATTAAAGGAAATAAAGAGTGATTCCTATTCAAAATCAAAGATTATTAAAAATAATAAAAAAAATGCCTTTATCCTTAAAATTTACTTTTACCATAATATTTTTAGGTGTATTCATAATTGTATCTTATTACGGAATAAAAACAGTCAGTGAGGAATTTATTAAGGGAGAAGTACATGAAGAATTAAAAGAAATTGAGTCTAAAAGATTATTAGATTCTTCATATATAGGGCTTTGTCGATTCAAAAACAAACATGGTCATTACCCTAATATAAATGGTAAATATTTCTTCGACTCAATAAAAACATTTATTGGTGATATCGAACCCTATGTCTATGCCGATACTCTTGGAAACGATGGAAAAATGGGAACAATACCCAATGCATTGAGTTTCCCTGATTATTTACATCGAAGCAATTGCTTTATTGGTGTTGGAATACCGGAATTAATGATAATTTATCGCATAGATTTAAATAAGATGGAAGGTTTTACTATCTATAGTGTTGGATTTAACTATATTGATGAGAATGGCGAAGGTGATGATATTGTTTGGGAACCAAAGAAATGGTATGATTCCATTTTTAAATAAAGTATGTTAAATGCAAATTTTATCATATATTAACTTATAGTGAGAGCAAGTGTATTATAATGAAGATCTAAATACAATATTTTTATTAAAGGGTGCAAAACCATTGATATCATATAAGATAAATTCTGAAGGTGAAATGGAGAAATCTTTCAATTTTATTTATCGCATGGGCTCGATAATAGAGAGCAAGAGCGCCAGGGAAGCTGAACCGGTAAGCAGTGCGGAATATAATGCTTTTAATGCTGAATGTCAGATAAATCTAGATGCCAATACTCAGTCTAAATCACGACTTAGCTGGCTGGGCAAAGAAAAGGATAACGAATCCGGTTATGGTATCCATGGAGTTAGGCAATATGATAACGAAACGTGTCGTTTTCTATCGGTAGATCCGCTTTGGGAGAAATATATTTCCTGGTCGCCGTATCATTACTACATGAATAATCCTGTGAGCGTAGTGGATGTAGGTGGTAATTGTAGATGTGTCATTGGTCTTTATTTTCATAATCTTTATTTATAACAAAAAAATAAGGACATAAGAAAAAATACTATCCAGAGAGCATTTATATCCAGTATGATCTCTGATTTAATATA
>JAUQWR010000459.1 GCA_030835065.1 Candidatus Kapaibacterium sp. | reverse complement strand
TGCCGTTGAGTCTATTAATGGCAAATCAACTCTAAAAATTTGCGACCAATCTACCGGCAAACTTGTTTCTTCGATTGCTTTACCCGACAATGTCGCTAAAGTTTATCCGTTATAGTTTGAATGAGTATTATTTCAAATATAATAAATTTAGAATCTCTTCTGGACTTGAGCGCTAGGCTCAACGAAACAGATAATGAAGACTTTATTTTAAATTCGGCAATCCTCAGTTTGATGGGCAAATTGAGGATTTTTCGTGCTTGTGCTTTTATTGAATCAGATGGCTTGCTCTTGCCTAAAGTTTGCAAAGGTAAATCAAAACTTGAACCTATCGAATCTTTCGATATTGATTCAATCAAAATACTTAACAATGAAACTTTTGCCGGATCGAATGATATAAAATATATTCTACCAATCAAATACAAAGATAAAATGATTGGTATTATTGCTCTTGGCAATAGACTTTCTGATAGTGAACTTAGCGAAGAAGAAAAAAATTATGCTAAGTTGGTCTCTCAGATTGTTGCTAATGCTATCCAAAATGCGCGCAATCATCATTCTCTTATCGAGGAAAAACAAAAAACTGAATCTCGAAATCAACTTCTATCTACTTTGTTCGAGCTAGCAAGAGATTTCAGCAGCCTTCTGTCGCGCAATCAAATTCTTAAAATGCTTAGCTTGCATCTGATGGGACAGCTGATGATTAATAAATATGCTGTTTTTTTGATCAATCAAGATGCTAAATTCGAATTGATTATTAACAAATTTGATGAAAGTTTGGAATGTTGCGAGCTCGATTTTGATGATGTATCGCCAATTGTAAAAAACATTGTCGATTCTTGCTGCCCTATCGAGCTTAAAAATAGATTTCCTGAAGCAGAAATTATTTCTCCTATGATTGTCCAAGGTTCTACACGCGGCTTACTATTAGTAGGCAAAAGCTTGACAGGCAAAGTATTCAACGACCTAGACTTTCAATTTATTTCTTCGCTTGGCAATACTGCAATTAGTGCTTTAGAAAACGACAGGCTTTTCCAAGAAGAAATCGAAAAGAAGAAGATTGAAGGCGAACTCGAATTGGCACTCGAAATTCAAAGAAATTTGCTGCCTAATACTATTCCTGAAATTGATGGATTTGATATTAATGGGGCAAGTATTCCTTCCAGACATGTGGGTGGCGATTATTTCGACTTTATTAAACTAAATAGTACACAAACTCTTATTGCTATTGCTGATGTATCTGGCAAAGGTATGCCTGCTGCCCTGCTTATGGCTAATGTTCAAGCTGCTCTTAGGGTGCTAGCGCCTTTGAATTTACCTCTCACAGAATTAGTACTCAAACTCAATGATATTGTGTATTTGAATACTTCACCTGATAGATTCGTTACTTTTTTCTGTGGTATTCTCG
>JAUQWR010000041.1 GCA_030835065.1 Candidatus Kapaibacterium sp. | reverse complement strand
CAGACTAATGCTAAAACAAATAATATTCTTCTCAATTTATTACTCATTTTTTCTTAATATATTCGTTTACGACTTTTTCGTTAATTGTTACTGGGAATCTCTTCTTAACATTTTCCAACCATGAATCTGTTAAGCGTTTTTGAAGCAAATCTTGTACTTTTGGCGCTATATCCGGAATAGCTTCTTCGAAAGTCTTTTTTCTTGGTTCTTCAATTTTTCTAATTTTTACTATCGAAAATCCTTTTTCGAATTGAAAAGGTTTAGAAATATCACCTGATTTAAAACCTAAAGAATCGATAGCAGCTGCCAATTTACTTCTCTTAATTGATTGAAGTCCATGGTCGCCTTTCTTTTTGCGATATTCAGCTCTTTGAGTCAAGTTTTCAGCAGCTTTGTCGAATTCAATTTCTTTGTTTTGAATTTGTTTATAAAGTTTTTGAGCACTTGAATCAGAAAGCAAATATATTTCGCTGAATTCAATCATTTTATCGCGAATTAGCTTATCTGAATTTTGATCATAATATTTTCGTGCTTCTGTCGAATCAAATTTCAATTTATCCCATACTTCTGTAGCTTCTACTTTAAACAGTAAAATACCATCACGAAATTCTTTAACAGTAGATGCAAATTCAGAATAATCATTTTCTAAATTCTTTGTAGCTTCTGCTATTACTATTGGCTCTACAATTTTATCTATTGCTTTTTTTAAACCTTCATTATTTGTAGCATAACCTCTAAGCTCAGATTTTGTATTCATTAGATAAATAAAATCTTGCACAGACCATTTTTTATTCAACAATCCAAATAAATTTTGTTCTTTCAAACCATTTGACACACCTTTTGTCCAGTTAGTGTCGAGATTTGTTTTGTTTGAATCCATTGAAGCAGCAAATTCTGTAAAAGCTAATTTATTGATATTTAAATTCAAATTCTTTGATAACGAATCAAAAAGTAATTTTTTATCTTCGTTGTAATACATTCTTTTGTAGATAAGTTTTAATTCTTCACGTTCTGTGCTTGGATCTATCAATTGAGTAGAATCCATTGTTGCAATGTGAATACCAAACTGTGTCAAAAATGGTTTTGTATATTGTTTATCTTTTATTTGATACAAGTTTTGTTCGAAATCTGCAGATAAATGGTCACTAGTTTTTTCCAAACCGGTAGATTTTGAATAAAAGCCAAACCAACCACCTTTTTCAGCAGATTGCTTTTCGTCTGAATTTTCTTTTGCTAATTGAGAGAAATCAGCACCATTTTTAAGTCTTTCATAAATTTGATTTGCTTTTGTCCAAGCTGCTGCGCTATCATTAGCCAATTCGGTATTTATTAGTATATGGCCCACTTTTGATTTTGTTCTGGGCTGAATATCCAATACTTTAATTATAAAATATGCAAAATTTGTCTTAATTGGATTCTTAGTATATTCATTTACTTTTAGATTGTAAATCGGATTTTCAAGATTACGATTTACCATACCTGAACTAATAAAACCACGAACCACACCACCATTTTTTGCAGATTCACTATCTTCGGAATATTTAGTTGCAATACTTTCAAATGTTTCGCCACTATTAAGTTTTTCCAATGCTTCCTGGATTTTTTTGGATGATTGACTTGTATCGCCCAATGGACCGTGTGCGCAAATGATTACAGCAATTTTATAATCTTTTTCGCGACGCTTTACCATCAAATCTACATTCGGATCTAATAATAATTTTTCGTATAAAAAGTTTTCTGCAAGAATTTTTCTGTTTTGTTCGATTTCTGCTTTAATACTTGAATCTTTGTCTAATCCACGTGATAAAGCATCGTTGACTTTAAGTCTGTATTTTACATACATATTGATAAAATCTAAAATTGAATCTTTCGAAAGATCAGCAAATTTTGTCTTTCTATTCATATTCTTTTGGAAAGACTTTTCGACTTGCTCGAAGGTAATTTGTTCGTCACCAACTTTGGCAACTACTTTGCTCGTACCTTTTTTTTCTTCCTTTTGTTTAGTTTTGCCCGCAAATAATTCTAACTCATTAGTAACTATAAGTAAAGTAATCAAACCAAGCAACAAAATTAAAGGTGATCTTTTCATATGAAATCCTTAAATATCTATCAATAATTTTTATTTTTAATCAAT
>JAUQWR010000458.1 GCA_030835065.1 Candidatus Kapaibacterium sp. | reverse complement strand
CCAATTTGTATAATCACCCCATCCAAAAGAGTATCTTTTTTCATTAAGTTCATAGAACTTATTTCTAAATTCTACTCCAAATGTCATTGAATGATTTTTAATTGGATTGTAAAACAAATTGTATTTTATATTAGTATAAGCTTCAATTGAATTTTGAGTAAACCATTTATCAAGTGAAATAACAGAATGAATATCATTAGGATCGCAAGTTATTGAATCAATCTTTGTATTATATTTATCATACACGGTTCCAATTAATAACTTTCCATAAATATTATCAGCAAAAAGATATTGCCAAGTTAATCCTATAGAAAAATTGTTATTTCCGCTTTTTAGATTCCAATCTCCTGTAACTACATCAGATAGATTATCTCTTTGCATAAAGATATTATCTTTGCCATAAAGTGCAGTTATGCTTATTTGATTATCATCATTTGGAATTAGTCGAATTTTAAACATACCATCCTGATATCTTGGAACACCAACAATTCCTAAATCCATTCCCATTTCTTTAAACAAGTCAAGAAAGGAATATCTATAGTTAAAAATAAAAGAACCCTTTATTAATTTTAAAGGTCCTTCAATCCCAACTTCAGCTCCATTGTAACTTATTTGACCTATATATTCATATTTATCTTCATTTCCATTTCGTGTTTTTAAATCAAAAACTCCACTCATTTTATCACCATATTCGGCCGGAAATGCTCCTGTTATGAAGTCACTTGTTTTTAGTAATCCTGAATTTATCTGTCCAACAGGACCTCCAGTTGCACCTTGAGTCCCAAAATGATTAGGATTAGGTAAATCTAGACCATCTAGTTTCCATAATAATTCTGTTGGTGATCCGCCTCTGATAATTATATCGTTACGAAGATTGCTTACTCCTAAAACTCCTGCAAAATTTTGAGCCATTCTTGCAGGATCACCCCTTGATCCGGCAAATCTTTCAACATCATCTAAATTAAATTGCGAAGTACTAACAATATTTGCTTCATTGATTGGTATGAATCTATCCTTCGAACTAGTAACTTCTATTTCTTTTGTTAAAATATAACTTTCATTTAGATCTATATTTAAAATTAGTTCTTTACCTGATGTCAATACAATTGTTCTTATTTGAGGTTCAAATCCTATTGAGCTTATTTTTATAGAATAACGCCCGACAGGTATGGAATCAAATTTGAAAAAACCTTTTGAGTTTGATTTAGTAATCTTCTTGAAATCTTCGTCATATATTAATATAGATGCTCCAGGGACGGGCTGTTGATTACTAAAGTTTTTTATTTCGCCTTTAACTTTTTGAATTAATACTTCATGTTGTGAGTACAATTTAATAGTGGAAATATTTAATATCAAAAAAATATAAATAAAATATCTCATAATTGACTAAAAATTATTAATAATAATGTGATTTTATAAATAGCACAGATAGTGGACTTGTTTAGATCTAATCAAAACAATCACAAATCAATAAATACGATATAAATAAACAATTCTAATATCAATACCACTATGAAATAAATATACATTAATTACTGATTTTAACCAAATAAATATTTAATTCTAATAAGATCTCATTCAAATCTTTTAAATTGACAGTCATTTTTATTCATATATAGAAGTAATTTTTTTTATAAGCATTTATTTTATTATGAATAAAAATAATACACCAAGGCTTCATTAATATCCAATAATAAAGCCTTACATTAATAAAATTCTCTATGTTTATTATTCTATTTCGCTTTCTGACGATTGGTCGATAGTTGGAGTTTCTACTTCTATTATATCTTGAAGACTATTGTCAATTATAGATTCAAGTGATATTGTTTCTCCATTCAATTTTGGAAGCGCGTCTTCATCTGTTATTGTTAATGTGATTTCATCATTGCCGCTACTAGAATTCATTGCTGAATCTGCAAGCTCCTCCAAATCTCTTAACTTTGGTAAATCTTCGATTGTTCTTAGTCCGAAAGTTCTCAAAAAATCTGGGGTAGTGGCGTAGAGAAGAGGTTTGCCAAGTACATCTTTTCGACCCGCTATTCTTACAAAATTTTTCTCAATCAATGAATTAACAACCTCGCTAGAGCTTACACCTCGAATTTGTTCAATTTCCGGTTTTGTTATGGGTTGTCTGTATGCAATAATAGCGAGTGTTTCGAGCGCTGCTTGCGATAACCTTCTTTTAGTTTTTGATTTTATCAAACTATGAATCATTTCGCCATATTCTTTACGAGTAGCAAACTGAAAACCACCAGCAAACTTGACGATAGTGAATACTCTTCCGGTTTCAGCAAGTGATTCGTTTATTTCATCTATCAATGAATCGACAAAATCTTGTGTAAAGTGATATGTATCGGCAATTTGAGAATCAAGAGTGATTTGATTTTCGTCGATTACTTCTTCGCCTTCAATGGGTTTTATTTCTGCTTCGAAAATTGAAGACTCGGATGTAATTAATATTTTAAATAATGACTTATAGGATAAAGGCTCGTCGGTAGCAAAAATTAAAGCTTCTAACAAAGATTTTTGCTCATCGCGGCTCAATGTCAAAAAATATGGTGTATTGTTCTTTTCCATTTATTCATTATCCTGATTTATCACTGAATCTTCTTCTAAAATTGGTTTGTTTGCAATAATAATATCATCAAAATTATCTTCTTGATGAATAAAAATTTGTTGTAGTTTTATCATTTCCAAAATTGCAAGAAATGTAACAACAATATGCTGTCTGTTAAGTCCAGATACTAACGACAGAAAGCTCACCGAAGGATATTTGTTTAATTTCGAATTTATTAGTTCAATTTTATCATCCACAGATACTTTAAACATTTCGACGACGTGCTCTGGAGTTTCCACAGAATTTCTATCCAAAGCTGTTTTAAACGCTTTCAGCAAATCGAAAAGAGTAGCATTCTTAAAAATCAAACCACCTTCTGCTTGGGCATACTCAGCATCAAAAATTTCTTTATAATAAGTATATCTTTGCTCTTCAGCCATAGAGCTTAGGTCTCTTGAAGCTTCTTTAAACTGTTTGTATTCTAGAATTCTCTGAACTAATTGAGTTCTTGGATCATCAACGATATTACCATCTTCAGATACTTTTCGTGGAAGGAGCATCTGTGTTTTTATATACATCAAAGTAGAAGCCATAAGAATAAATTCACCGGCTAATTCCAAATCAAAATATTGAATTACTCTTATGTACTTCAAAAATTCCATAGTGATCTTAGATATTGGAATATCATAAATATTTAATTCGTCGCGTTTAATAAAATACAGCAACAAATCAAATGGACCTTCGAAGTTAGGTAACCTTATTTTATACATCCAAATACCTTTAATTTAAAAAAAGCTTACAAAAATAGTTAAAATGATAATCGAGAAATCCACAAGTTTTCCACAATTATCAGAAATAAATTTAAATATATTTTAGAAATTAATAAGTTTCTTAGGCACTCTATCAGTCAAAGAACTTGTTATTTCATAAGGAATAGTATTCATCAAGTCAGATAATTCATAAACAGTGATTTGCTCGCTGCCTTGATTGCCAATCAAGACTACTTCGTCGCCTGGTTTTACATCATCACTGCCAATATCAATCATTAATTGATCCATACAAATTGTACCAATAGATTGATAACGTTTGCCATTAACCAAACATTGAACTCTATTGAATAGACCTCTAAAATATCCATCGCCATAGCCAATAGGAATCACAGCCAAATTTGTATCTTTGTCTGCTATGTATCTTAATGAATATCCAGTGGTTTCGCCTTTGCTGAGTGGTTTTACTAATTGAACTTTGGTTTTGAGAGTGAGAATTGGTTTTAAATCGATTTTGTCTAGTAGAAATGTTTCGCCAAGATAGCCATATAATGAAATTCCCGGTCTGATAGTATTATACTGGCAATCAGGGAGGTTTATTATAGCGGCACTATTAGCTGCATGTATATATTTAGGTTCGAATCCATTTGTCTTGGCAATTTGAATTGATTTTTTGAACACATTGTTTTGATATTCTGCAAATGTCAAATCTTCACTATCTGAGCTGGCAAAATGAGTGCATATACCAATTAGATTCAAGTAAGGATAATTATTAATAATATCCAAAATATCAGGTATATCAGATGGTTCGAATCCATCACGGTTCATACCAGTATCAATAAACAAATGAGAATCAATTTTCTTTTGGACAGAATTAGAATATTCCCCAAATGCTTTTAAAACTTCAAAACGAGAAAAAGTAGTATGTATATTATATTTTATAAAATCTGCTGCTTCATCTTCTTGAGCAGAGGGAAGAATGATAATCGAACCCTTGTCTCCGGAGTTTCTTAATAGAATGGCTTCATCAATCATCGCCACTCCAAGAAATTCCACATTTTCTTGTCGAAGCACTTTTGCACAATTAATCATACCATGTCCGTAAGCATTTGCTTTGATCATAGCAATAACAGTACAATCGGGAGCTTTTTCCCTTATCCGATTTATATTATAGCGTATATTATTTGCATCTATTTCAGCAACAGTTGCTCTCATCTTCTCTCTCTTCATACTGCAAAATTTTTCAATTGCAAAAATACAAATTTATCATATAAAATGTTTAAAAAAACATTAAAATTCATAAAGATAAATATTACAAAAAAATAATGTTTTTCAATTTTATTATTATTAGTAGTTTTGAGATTATTATTTTTTGAGTATAAAAAAATGAATCATGAAATAGATAAAGACAAGTTGCTTTATGATTTGAACGAAAGAGCAAAGGAATTGAAGTGTATTTATTCAATTGAAGAAATTTTATTGAACTTTGATGAGAGAATTGATAGAATATTTCAATCAATCTTAAAGATCATTCCTCCCGGATGGCAATTCCCTGATATTTGTTTTGGTAAAATTGAATTTGAAGGTATAGAATATGTCAATGATGACTATCGAGATTCTTTCTTTTTTCAGTCTCATGATATTATTATTGAGAACATCAAAAGAGGTACGATATATGTGTATTATGATGATTCTCCTGCAAATTGCTCAAAACTCTTCTTTTTGAATGAAGAGCATAAACTATTAAGTACAATTGCAGACAGGATTAGTAATTACATGTTTAATCGCAGAGTAAGAGAAGCATTCAAAGAATGGACTCAGGCTAATATGATGTTTGATTCATTATTAGAAAAAGAAGGAAAGATTATTCAAGTGCTAATGAACTCTGATTTGTCAGTAATTGCAAAATACCTCGAATCTCCTTCGTTAGATATTCATTCGCCGGAACAACTTGAAGCAATACTCGATCCAAAATCTCAAAAACATTGGAAGTGGAGAGCGCAAATTGCTGGTATTATGGCACAAAAAATGGGTACTGCCGAAAAAGCTATGCAGCGATTTGGAGTTGCCGGTATGTATCTTTTTGGCTCTGTAAAAAATGCTGATTCGGGTCCGGAAAGTGATATCGATCTTTTAATTCATTTTCGTGGAAATGAACAACAGAAAAGAGAGTTAGTGTCTTGGATTGAAGGTTGGAGTTATTGCTTGTCTGAAATGAATTACTCCAAAACCGGACATCGTACCGATGGATTAATTGATTACCATATGATTACAGATGAAGATATTGAAAACAAAACAAGTTATGCAATAAAAATTGGTGCAATCACTGATAGTGCTCAAAAATTAGAATTTGCAAGAACCTGATTCTATTTTAATATTATCAAAGGCTTGCTTAAGTATTTATTATCATCGATTTTCATTATCAGGCTATATACTCCAGACTGCAAATAATTTAAATTTGTTGATATTTCATATTTTCCAGGTTCAAATATGTTTTGAGGCAATATTAATTCATCAAGTTTATTGCCATTTATATCATAAATTTCCAAATTAATTAGTGATTTTTCGGCTAATAATATTTCAATCTGAATATTTCCTTCACTTGGATTTGGGAATAATATAATATCGTTATTGGCAATTCCTGTATAAGATACTGTCTTTATATTACATTTTCCTAAACATATATAATAGTCAATAGTATCTTTAGATTGTAAATCATAAAATAATATTGAATCAGATTTGAAATCGCTCATTTTATGTGTTAAATTGCTTATGCTTTGTAATGGTACGACCGACAAAAACTCAAATCTTGCAAATGCTTGACCAGATCTAAGCGAATCAATAGATTCAAAGTTTACGATTATAGAACTGTCTGTTTTTATTTCATTTGAATTTTTGGCTAAAATATTTTGATAATTCAAATACATAAGAGATTTTTTGTCGTAAATTAATTCATATCTAAAATCTAAATCTTCAATCCAATATGTTGTATTTTGTAGATTGGTAGATAAGTCTTTATCAATTGCCAGTTCAAATTTTAATGTATCGCCTATATATGAGCTTAGAGAATCTTTTATAATTAAATTTTGTATTATTAAGTTGGAGATTGGATAGGGTGGGGCGTATCCAATTGCATTAAGTGGTGCATAATTAGAACTAATACTGCAAGGTAGATTACTATAAATTTGAATTGAATCAATTATTTGCTCGTTTTTGCGCGGACAATATTGGAAATAGATAATTACACTGTCATTAGGTGCAATTTTACTATCTAAATTAGGGATTGAGTTTATTAACTTAACTGAATTTGGCAGAATTGAGCTACTTAAATTTGATATATCGACATCACCAATATTCTTAACAATAAGAGAATCAATTTTGCAATCCATCACTCTTACTGTATCGTAATCTATTCTATTTGTAATAGTAATTTCTGGTTTGAGTATTATTGAGATAAGATCATCACCTTCTGCAATAAGGTGATAATATATTACATCCTCACTATCAAACCTAATACTATCAATTTCTATCGAAAAAGTATCTCTAATAGGTAGTTTTGATAATAATTTGTGAGTCGCAATTGGCTTTAAGGAATCAACCGAACAAAAATTCTTTAATCTTATTTCTTTGCCTAAGAAATTAGCATCTGAAACCGTTATATTAGGAAAATAGCCCAGACAATTACTTGACAAATAATCAGAATCAGTTCCAGCGTACATATATTTTGAAGTATCATATTTCAAGTAATAATTGATATCAACTATTCGAGCAGGTAATTGCCGAGAAGAATAGACCGGTATCCTTATAGTATCGCAATTAATTGTTCTTATCGTATCTCTTCTATTTCTGGTATCAAAATTGAATTTCAATCCGAATGCAGGTGCAAATCCAGAGCCACTCAAAGTAATAGTTGTATCGAATGATTGGCAAGGTTTGCTGAAATATATTTTCATTCGAGCATCATATTGTCTTACAGAACGAGGTTTGAAACGAATTCGCATCGAAATTGCTGAACTAGTGTCTATTTCAATCGGCAAATTAGTTGAAGGACTTATTATATCAGCATAAAATACTCTTTCGTCTGGAATAAATTGAATACTATCAATTTTTATATTATCTCGCCTTGGATTTACATCTGATTCAGGTATCCAAAGATTTACTATTTTTGAAATTGAAAAAGTATCTACAGGCGTAGGTGGAAATTGTATGGATGAACTGTCGAATTCAAATATTAAACTTTGCTTGCCTGAAATATAAGTAGAATAAGTATTATTCCAACCTGATCCATTAGCTTTGATATTAATTCTAGCTGCATGGTTTATATAATTTCTGTCTAAAATTGCACGTGGACAATAAAATATTTCGAGAGTATCTTTTCCTGTTGGAGGTACTATATATGGCATTTTATTTGAATTTGCTTTGTAATATGTTGATTTCCAAGTGAAATACTGTGGATAAGCATTGGCAATACCACTTGTATCTATCCATATACTATCAATCGACATATCATGTACAAATGACCTATTGACAAGTATTAGTTCCCTTCTAATACAATCGCATGGCAGT
>JAUQWR010000457.1 GCA_030835065.1 Candidatus Kapaibacterium sp. | reverse complement strand
AAATCGGGAGGTCTTGCTGATGTAGTAGCAACATTGCCCAAGGAATGGCAAAAATATGGTCAAAATCCAATTGTTATTATGCCTAAATATGGATTTATTAATGTTGAAAGATGGGGTTTTAAACCTACTTTTCTTACATTAATTGTTCCTATGGGTTTTTGGACTGAATATGCACATTTGTGGTATGGTACTCTCCCCAACTCTGATGTTCCTGTTTATTTAGTCGAACACAATGGATATTTTGATAGGAACGGTATTTACGGCGATCCAGCTGAATTTCCTGATAATGACCGAAGATTCCTATTTTTCAGTAGGGCTGTCTTTGAAGCTGCAAAAGCTTTAAATTTCAAACCTGACATAATTCATGCTCATGATTTTCATACTGCTTTTATAATGGCATATTTGAAAATTCATTACAAACATGATTCCTTTTTTTCGAATACTGCCGGAATTTTTACAATTCATAACCTGGCTTATCAGGGTAGATTTGCATCAAAAGGCATAATGGACCTTTCTGGAATTCCTCAATCAGATTTTTATCCTGGATCTTGGTTTGAATATTTTGGCGATGTCAATTTTATGAAAACCGGGATTATGTTTGCCGATAAAATTACAACTGTAAGCCCTACTTATGCTAAAGAAATTAGATGGGAATATTTTGGCGAAGGGCTAAATAATGTGCTGAACTATAGAGGTGCCGATTTGATAGGTATACTTAATGGGGTTTATTATGACGAATGGAATCCTCAAAATGATTATCAAATTTATGATCAGTACAATATAGATAGTCTTTATATTAAACAAGAAAACAAGTATAATCTTTTGTTTGAGTCTGGTCTTCATGTCGAAGACAATCTTGACCTGCCTTTGATTGGTATGGTTTCGAGATTGGCTGAACAAAAAGGTATCGATTTGGTAATGAATAAACTCGAATATTATCTTGAAAATAAAATATTCAGATTTATTCTTTTGGGAGCCGGCGAAAAAAAATATGAGGATTATTTCAACTACCTCAAATGGAAATATCCAAAAGAAGCTTTAATACACACCGGCTATAATAACCAAATGTCGCACAAAATTATTGCTGCAAGTGACTTTTTCTTGATGCCATCAAGATTCGAACCATGTGGACTTACTCAGATGTATGCCATGAAGTATGGTACTATACCTATTGTACGTCAAGTTGGTGGATTGGCTGATACAGTACAAGAATATTCTTTCGATACTGGCGATGGTACTGGTTTCTTGTTCTGGCAGTATAATGCCGATGATATGTCTTATGCAATCAGAAGAGCACTTTCTGTTTATAAAGCCGAAACTCATTGGGATTTGATCAGAAAAAATGCAA
Source organism: Candidatus Kapaibacterium sp. (assembly GCA_030835065.1). Lineage (GTDB taxonomy): Bacteria > Bacteroidota > Ignavibacteria > Kapaibacteriales > UBA2268 > JAUQWR01. The sequence continues at coordinate 1,348 of JAUQWR010000457.1, read as the reverse complement.
TGAATAAAAACTTTTCATCTGCATCTACAGCTATGGAGTATTTAAAAGTATTTAATTGGGCAATAGAAAAAGTTCGTTAGTCAATATCGTAATAATCACTATTGTCTTTTAAATGCTTTTTTAAATTCTTATAATCAGGGAAAAACTTTGCTACTAATCTCCAAAATTCTTTTGAGTGATTCATATGAATTATATGGCATAACTCATGTATTATTACATAGAGTCTAATTTTTTTTGGCACCATCATCAATCTGTAATTCAGATTTATATTTCTTTTTGAACTACAAGATCCCCAACGAGTTTTTGAACTACTAATTTTGATTTGATTTACTTTTAAACCTAGTATTTTTGCAAAGTTGTTACATTCATCAACTAATATTTTTTTGGCACTGTGTTTTAAGTATGCCTTATATATTTTCTTAATATGTTCAGGCTCTTGTTTGGAAAACACAAATTTATCTGCAATCATTTTAATAGCTTTTTTTTGATTGGGATCATAAACAATCTCGAAGAGTTCACCTTCATAAATAATTTTTGAATTCGGAACAAATTGCCAAGCATAAGATTTTTTATCAATTTCGGCTAATTTGGAAACTAACCAATTTTTATTTTTCATAACATAGAGATGCACGTCCTCCTTGGTATAATGCCGAGGAGCACGTACACTTATAGTCTTGTCTTTTTTTATTTGAAGCGTTATTGTTTTTCTATCAGAAAAATAAACATTTATATCTAATTCCATCTTACCTTACAATTATAAATTTCCCATAATCCGGATCGGCATATATATTTTCTAATTCTAAAGAATAATAGTAAATGCCGGAGCTTAAACTTTCACCATTGTCATTAAACAAATCTAAAGGAATTTTATTAATACCAATTCCTGGTTTAAATTTGATATTTTTCACTTTTCTACCAGTTTCGTCAAAAATACAAATATTAACAACACCTTCCAAGCTTGGAGCTTTATAATCCAAATACAAGGAGATATTGTCTGTAGCTGGATTTGGGAATATGTAATGCTTATTAAATGCTGAATTTAAAGTTGTTTTTAAAATATAAAACAAAGTATCTCTATTTCTCGAATCATCACTGAAATAAACAAATAGCGAATTCTCGATTTCTTTTAATGTATCTAATTGAACAGTAAGTTCAGCTTTTTTGGGGACGTTCGAACCAAAATCTTTGAATTCATAAGCAAGTGTATTTGATTGATTTAGCAAACTGCCATTCACTCTCAATAGTAAATTATTTGAATTTACTTTTTTTCTGGAATTATCATACAACTCTACCCTAATAACAGGTGTTTTCGATACAAATTGATTATTTACTATTTCGTTGTTATCTA
>JAUQWR010000456.1 GCA_030835065.1 Candidatus Kapaibacterium sp. | reverse complement strand
GAAGAAGATACTGTTGGCTCTTTAATAGTCTTGATTATAGGTTTATAATCAATAGTGAAATAGAATGTTGTACCAAAAAATTCAATTGATTCGACCCAGATTTTGCCACCCATAAGGTTAATAAAAGCTTTGGATATGGCTAGTCCGAGTCCGGTGCCGCTTTGAGTCTTTTTTGAATCATTGCCTGCTTGTCTGAATCTATCAAATATAAGATCATGAAATTGTGGTGCTATTCCTATTCCAGTATCTTTGACGTAAAATAAGAGCTGTGGTTTTCTTTGGCTGGTTATTGAATATCCAAATTCTATATAGCCTTTTTCTGTAAATTTTATAGCATTGCTTAATAGATTGATTAATATTTGACGAATTTTTTGTTCATCTCCTTCAATTATCAGTTTTGATTCAATATTTCTTTGTGCTAGCCTAAGATCGATATTCTTAATTTTACAATTTTGAATGAACAGTTTGTTTAAATCATTTAATAGTGAGTGCAAATCAAATTGTTTATTGTTGACTGTCATCTGGCCGGCTTCAATTTTCGAAATATCTACAATATCATTAATAAGAGACATTAATTGATTGCCGCAAGAGTGGATTATTCCAATATATTCTTGGCGCTCGATAGAGCTAAGCTCTGTATTGTCGAGCATTTGCGAAAATCCAATAATTCCATTCATAGGAGTACGAATTTCGTGCGACATATTAGCCAAGAAAGCAGATTTCAATTTGTCGCTTTCTTCTGCTTTGTCTTTTGCTTTTTTTAATTCATTTTCGTAATTAATTCTTTCGGTGATATCTGTGAAACCAATCAAAAATTCGTTGTTTAATTGATTTTCTTCTAGTTGAATAAATTCAAAAGCTGCATGAATATTATTATTGTTTCGAGTAATAAATCGTATTTCATTATCTTCTAAATATCCATTAGATTGAGGATTTTCGAGTGAATTTGTAATTCTTAGTTTTGATTCATCATCAACAAAATCAATTAAATTTAGCTTTTCGTTGGAATTTTCAGAGATTTCTATAAGTCGAGCAAAACTATTGTTGTATAG
>JAUQWR010000455.1 GCA_030835065.1 Candidatus Kapaibacterium sp. | reverse complement strand
ATCAACTGTCTGAAGAGTACGAACTTGATTTTTAGAAATACGATTAGGACGGCGAAAATCATAATTAGAAATATCGCCTTTCTTAAACTTACCGCTTAAGACTTCATCGACATCAACCCGCCCGCTGGTCATTTCAGAGAGCAGGCTATCTATTTCATTCTGTGATAATACATCCGACATAATATTCAATCAATAATATGTAACATCCATATTAACGGTTACTCATCAATCCTTTGATATCGCCGGTATATTATTGAATGATAAATTCTTGGATGCTTACATTGCCAAGCATTAATTCAAATTCTTTAAATACCGGTTTCAATTCTTTCTTGAACATCTCAGGCAGATTTGGCCTGTTCTGCTGCAATTCTGCTTCAGTATATGAGCCTATCATCTGATTGATTTTTCCTTTAATCTTAGCAACCATTTTTTGGACTAAAGGATTTTCAATGTTCAACTTTCCTTCTTTGTCTGCTATAGCTTTTAATTCATCGCTATCTTCGTTCATTTTTTTGAACTCAAGAGCTAAATTTACTACCACAAACATAGACGAGCCATTCTTTGGGTTAGTTGTGATTCTGCCGGTTTCCATAAACATAACACCTTCGAGTTTCGAAAGATAAGATTCTTCTTGACTGTAAGGATCTTCTTTCTTTTCTTTTCCGGCTTGTTGTTCTGTTTTGCCTTTGGCTTCGCCTTCAGCAGAATCATGCCCGCCCATAAATTTATTAGCAACTACAATACCAATAATCACACTAACAACTATTAGAATAATTATACCAAATGCAGCTCCAATAATTAAAGGCAAGGACAAACCGCCGCCGCCGCCTTCTTTCTTCTCTTTCTTCTTTTTCTTTTCCGGTTTTTCCGGTTCTTGTTTTTCTGTTTCTTCCATAACTATGCCTGTTATTTTACAAGAATTTATTTATATAATCGGTTGATTTTGCAATTTATTTAACTTTTTTTTCTTTTAACAGTTTTTTTCTGTTTTTATTTTGATTTTTCTTGATTTTATTTATTTTTTATTCTTTACTCTGCCAATATTTTTGATTTTATTCAACTATTGGCTAATTATCGACACACAATATTAAACATTTTCTGCTTATTTTTGCAAATAAATTTATAGAGTGCAAATGTGAAGAAGATTGTCTTAAAAAAAGCTAGTTCTATACCTACAGCCAGATCGATTGGGTATAGAATTAATTACCAAAACGAGTTGAATGCCGCTCAGTATGATGCGGTTATGCACAATGACGGAGCTGCTCTTGTAATTGCTGGTGCTGGTACCGGCAAAACTCGCACACTTGTATATCGTGTTTCTCGACTTATCGAAGATAATATTGCACCTGAGTCTATTCTTCTACTTACTTTCACTCGAAAATCTGCCAATGAAATGCTTCGTAGAGCATCTAATCTTCTTGATGGTAGATGCGAAAAAGTATCTGGAGGTACTTTTCATTCCTTTGCATTATCTACTCTTAAACAATTTTCTGAAAAAATTGGTTACCAAAAGAACTTTACTGTGCTTGATCAATCCGATACTGAAGATTTAATCAATTCTATTCGTACCAAATTAAAGCTAAGCAGTTCAAAAAAAAGATTTCCTCAAAAATCAACTCTTGCTTCCATTTTTAGTGCTGCTGTAAACAAACGAATTACTATCGAAGAAGTTATTGAAGCCAATTATAGAGGATTTGCAGACGAAACAGAAAGAATTCTCCAGGTTCATTCTGAATTCGAATCCTACAAACTCAGATATAACATAATGACTTATGATGATTTATTGCTTAATCTTCTCAAGTTATTAAAATCTTCTGCAGAAACATTAAACTATATCAACAACAAATATAAATATATACTTGTTGATGAATATCAGGATACAAATCGATTGCAACATGAAATAGTATTATTGCTTGCGGGCAAAACCGAAAACATCATGGCTGTAGGCGACGACGCACAAAGCATATATTCTTTTAGAGGTGCAGAAGCACAAAATATTTTCTTTTTTCCGGAATCTTTCAGCGACTGCAAAATATATAAAATCGAAGAAAATTACAGAAGTACTCAAGCAATCTTAAATCTTACAAATAAGATTATTGCTGATGCACTTTTCAAGTACGAAAAAGAATTATATACTCGCCGTACTGCTTCGAATATCCCTTTGCTCATAAGTTGCAAAACTGAGAGAGAACAATCAGAATTTGTAGTTCATCAAATTCTACAGCTTAGAGAGGAAGGCGTACCTTTAGCAGATATTGCAGTTTTATTTCGCTCAGGATTCCATTCATTCGATTTGGAAATCGAACTAAGCAAAGCAAATCTTCCTTACCAGAAATTTGGAGGATTG
>JAUQWR010000454.1 GCA_030835065.1 Candidatus Kapaibacterium sp. | reverse complement strand
CGAAAAAAATACCGGCATTCCTCAATCTAAATTTTTGGATAAAATTAACTCAGCAAAAGGAGCATTCGTTTGGCTTTCGAGAGGATTATCTCCCGATAAAATATTTGAACTTCGTGCTCTAAAAGAAAAAGGATTGCTCCTAATTGAAGAACCAACTCGTCATTACTATTATTCGTCTGCTGCTTCGCAATTAATCGGCTGTACAGATATTGATAATAAAGGGCAAAGTGGTATTGAATTTGGCTGGGATTCGGTGCTTAAAGGCAGAAGCGGCTACATGATTATGTATAGAGACGGGCGTGGAAGGCTTCGCCCTTCGGCAGATCTTCCTATTATTGCAGCTACACATGGCTACTCGATTCAATTGACAATTGATATCGAACTTCAACGCATTGCCGAATTTGAATTGATGCAGGGCGTGATGAGCTCACAAGCTGAGTCTGGTACTGTTATTGCACTTGAGCCATCAACTGGCGAAGTCTTAGCTATGGCTTCCTATCCAAATTTCGATCCGAATAATTCAAGCACATTTACTCAGCACAATATGCGTAATCGTGCGATTACAGACGTTTACGAGCCTGGCTCTACATTTAAGATGATTACAGCTGCTGCTGCTCTTGAAGAAAATGTAGCTAAATTGACTGATAAATTTAATGGTTTCGGTGGCGAAATGCAATTTGCCAACTATACTATCAAAGATGTTCATCCACTCGGTATTGTTACATTTAGAGAAGCAATGGAGCATTCTTCTAATATTATTATGTCCACTATTGCTTCTAAAATTCCTGAATATAAATTCTACAAGTATATTAGAGATTTTGGATTTGGAATTAGTACCGGAATAGATATTCCAGGCGAAGTTCCTGGAAAAATTCAAAAACCCGAACAAATGAATATGACTGCCAAACGCTTTATTGGTTTTGGCTATGGCTTGCTTTCGTCTCCTATTCAAATTGCTAATGCTTATGCGACTATAGCAAATAATGGGTTGATGATGAAACCCCATGTTGTAAAGGCTGTATATGATAATAGTGGCGAAAAAATATTAAATTCAAAACCAGAAAAAGTAAGAAAAGTAGTTACTGAATCTACCGCACAACTAATGAAAGATGTGCTTTTAGGCGTTGTTGATAAGGGTACCGGGCAAACAGCAAAAATTCCTGGTTTAAAAATAGCAGGTAAAACTGGTACTTCTCAGCAATTAGTCGAAGGTACTTATTCTAAAGCTGATTATACTGCATCTTTTGTTGGGTTCTATCCAGTAGAAAACCCAAGAGTTGTGATGCTTGTATTGCTTGATAAACCAAGAACTAATATTTATGGCGGATCGGTAGCTGCACCTATTTTCAAAAATATTGCATTGAGATGGCTCTCTATAGCACCTGATTACATGCCAAACTTAGATAAAAAAGTACAAATCAATGACACAGTGTATGTGCCTGAATTAAAAGGCTTATCCATTGATGAAGCTCAAAAAATCTCTCAAAGCCTTGGATTGAGATTGGCTCCAAATCAAAGTTCTGGGATTATTAATTCTGCTGCTCCGCCTGCAGGTGCCCGCGTTATAAAAGGTACTACTGTCAAGGTATCAGTACAAATACCAAAAGATAGCACGAAAAATTCAAAGCAAGCAGCAAAACCAAATCTTATCGGATTGCCAGTTAGAAGAGCCGTTGCCCTTCTACACAACTTAGGCATTAAAGCCCGAATTAAAGGCAATGGTAAGGTTATTGCGCAATATTGGGAGCTAAACTCCAAAGGCGAAGAAATTTGCATTTTGGAATGTAGCCAATAACTAATGCCTTTATTTGTGTTATCTTTTAATAAAGTCGCCTTGATATACTTTATCATTTTTGCTGTATATTACAATTATATAATATCCTGCAGCAAATTCTTTTGTATTTATAATAAAAGAATTATCACTTTTTTCATTCGACTCATAGATAAATCTTCCAAATAAATCATAGACTTTTATATTGGGATTATCTATAAATTCTTCAGAATTGATATTAATAAAATCAGTACATACATTAGGACTAATTTGCAATTTTTTAAGCTTGTTTTCAGATATAGAGTTGTACTTAGTTTTTTTGAGAGCATAGCTGGAATATCCACTCGTTCCAATAGCCACCCAATCATTATCTTTGCTAATTCTAGTAGGACTAGGATTTAATATTAAATTTGGAACAGCTAATTGCCCACGACCATTATGCCCCCAAGCCCATAGGCTGCCATCAGTTTTTAAACCAATAGAATGATCTACACCAATTGATACATCTTGCCAATCATTATCAGTTCCTACTCTCATTGGTATTTTAGGATTAATGCTGAGTGGTACTGCTAATTTCCCAGATTTGTTATTCCCCCAAGCCCACAGGCTGCCATCGGTTTTTAAGGCAAGGACAGCATCAGAAAACACGCACAATTTTTTCCAATCAGTTTCATTATTGACTAGCGCAGGAATTGTTCTCACATCCTGATTAGTATCGGCAATTGCTCCTTTGCCCCAAGACCAAAGAGTACCATCTTTCTTTATTGCTAAAGAGAAGTTAATACCACAGGCAATTTCCTGCCAATTATTATCATCAGATACTTTCTTTGGAGTGTTATAGTTGGAATTGTTGCCAGTTCCTAATTGATAGAAAAAGTTATTGCCCCATGCCCAGAGAGTACCATCTTCGTGAATAGCCAACGAGTGAGTGTTAGAGCTTGCTATATTAATGAAATTCGTATCTGAACAAATAGTAATTGGATAATTAGGATATGTTCCATTTCCAACACTTAGATATTCACTTTTTTCACCACAGCCCCATAATTTGTGAGTACTTGAATTCATTATCCAATGGTTGTAACCAGTGGCAACAGCACTAACATTTTCCACAAATTTATTATTTTTAGCTTCTGCACTACTTTTATATGACGAATCACCAATAACACCTAAATAATTATCACCCCATATCCAAGCATTACCCGATTCATCAATTCCAACTGCAAAATTTAATCCACCTTTTACTAATTTCCATTTGTTTTCATTACCTACAAGCATAGGTCTATTATAACAATAATCCATTCCTGCTCCGAGACGTCCCCATATATTTGAGCCAAACCCAAATATTTGGTTTTCTTTATTTAAAATATGAATAGCTCCATTACAACAAAAGACATTAACAATCTTGCTATCCAAATTTATTTCATGAATTAATTCTTTTCTACTGCTAAAATTTGTTCCTGAAACACCATCCTTATTATCGCCCCATGCCCATAGAGTAGAATCTTGTTTAAGCCCAAAAACGGTTTTATAATCAATAAAAACACTTTTCCAATCTTTATCGCTACTAATTTTAGTTGGCAAATCATAATAATACGCAGTATCAATTCTATTAGGCAAGATAATATTATCACCCCAAGCCCACAAACTACCGTCATTTTTAATTCCAAGATTGAATATGCCACTGGCAATATCGATCCAATCATTATCAGTTCCTACTCTCATTG
>JAUQWR010000453.1 GCA_030835065.1 Candidatus Kapaibacterium sp. | reverse complement strand
ATTTGCCAAATCATATATTTATAAAGCTTTTTAAAAATTATCTAGATAATTTTTGAATTTTAGTATATTTTTTTGAAATTAAATGATTAAAACCATTTTTTAATAATAAAAAAGAAGCAGTCCTTTTGGGACTGCCTCTTTTTTTCTAGTCAATAATTCTGTCGAAATCAGTTAGAATAAATTCAATATTATTAGAATCTTGTAAGGTATAGAATTTTATGTTTTTAAATTCAGCTCCGCCAAATGAAATACCTTTTTTAGTTCTCAATTCTGATAGCTTATCCCATTGTTTCACTTTAAATTGAATTAGTGCACATAAACCATCCGCTTGTACATTAAAAATCAATGTTTCATCATCGTTTTTAAATTCTTTGAACCAGAAACTTAATTTCGAATTGTCAATTTTTTTTAATTGGTTTAGTAGTTCAGTTTTGTATTCTTTCGATTCTGGCTTGTATTTGGCAAATACTGGATTTGAGTTCATACATTCCGGGCGCTCGCAGGAAATCAAAAATGATGCGATAAGGGCAAAAATCAGATTGATTTGGAATTTCACTAAAATGTTTCCTTATAAATATAATAATAACAACTAAACATTATTAATCATTAAAAAAAGAATAACAATCGAAATAAGGATTCAACACAATTATATAAATGATATTCAATTATTAGTTTACAATGAATATTAAGATGCATTTTTCTTCAATAAACAATAATCATTAGAAGTAGAATATTCTATTTGTTTTAAGGGTGTAAATAAAAATCAAAAATTAATTCTTTCATAATGATAAAAGGGCAAAGTATCACTAAATCTTGCTTTTAATAGATATGGCTTATGTTCATTATGAACATAATTTTTAAGAATATTTTTATAATCCTGAATTATTTCATCTTGTAAATTTACACCTAATATTACACCTTTTAAAGAATTCTTTATATCAAGAAAAATATGATCATTAGATTTTATATAAGTAATTATTCTATATTCATTTTCATCTCTATAATCAAAATGCTTAAGAAATAATTTGTTCTCAAAATATGATTTAACTCTACATGTGATAGACTGGTGAGTGGCAATACCTTTCATTGATTTAAAATATTGTCTAGTATATCCAATATAGTCAGCCTTGAAATTTAATTCTAGTTGGTTCTTAATTTGAGTAAGTACTGATTTTTTTGAAAATATTATACAAACCCCACTTGCTTTTCCAGCATATTGTTCCCACATTCTATCCTTATCATACCCATGATGAGGTATTAAGTCATTGCAATATTCTCTACTTGAAAAACTATCATAACAATGCGCTTCGGAACTATTTGATACAATTTTTTGAATATTTGATGAAAAACATAATATTTGTATAGTTTCTTTAAAATTTTCAATTTCGTTTTTATATTCTTCAATATCAATATTTAGATTTTCATTAATCCAATAAGCTTGAAATTTTTTTATATTAAAATTCTCTTAAGGATCAATAAATGAATTAAGAAATGAAAATCTTAAATTATTTTTTAGTAAAATATTATCAATTGCTATTTCATTTTTGGTGTAATGGAATAATGCATCACAACTATTCAGAAATAATAATTGATTATTTTCTAGATTAGAACATAAAAAAAGACTCATTTTTATTCTCCTTCAACAATTTTAATATCATTTTCAATTAGACCAGAATGTTTATAACCAAGTTTGTCATTTTCAACTAAATAAAAATCTTGGTTAATAATTTAACATTTTCAATATTTGGAGATATCTTATTGTTAGATAATTATTAATTGATATTTGTTGAATAAAAAAAAATATGATATGCTAAATCTTTATTTAAACTATCTTTTATAATATTAACTTTAATCTTTAAAATTTATCTTTGAAATAATAGCCTATCTCATTTTCATTTGCTTTTTCAACTATAACATAAATTGTCATAAATGCTTTCTTAAAGTATATATATATTCATATTAAAAAAATGTATAGCACTTACTTTGAAAGTATCATTGATAGTAGAAAGAAAATATTTCCATTATAAGCTCCTTTAATACCTAAAACATCAATCTGGCTATTAATAAAACAAGTCCACTAAAAAATGTTTTCCGAAATGTCAGATATTGATTACTATTTCTCAGAGTTATAAATTCTGATGTACCGATTAAATTTATTCAAACTAGGAAGCAGGATTGACCTGCTTCCTTAGATTTCAATTTAGTGTTTCATTGCTTTCTTTAGGTGCTAATATTCTATGTACAGAACTAATAATTTGTTCTTTGAAAGTATAAATAGCCTCAATAGTATCTATTGGATATTTAGTTTCTTTTTTTGCATCGTCAAATAGAGAGATTTGCTTGTTATTATTATTATAATAGAATCTGATAATTGTTTTTGTATTATTATCATCCAAAACAACATTGCAAAACCCTTTAAAATCTTTCATGAATAGCCTATTCGAATCAATAACATCGTGTAAGATTGCTTTTACGATATAAAAGCTTTCCATTTCTTCAGGAGTAGTTTCAATAATTGTTTTTTGTGCTTGTGGTTCGTCAGCAATTGCTTCATTTTCAGCAATCTCGACTTCGCCAGCCATTGCAGATTTCAGTCTTTCGTTTATTTTATCATTAATAAATTGATTAAAAGCTCTTCTAACAATATCTGAGAAGGTTTGCAAAACTTTTTGAGTTTTTACTCCTTTGTAAATTTCAGTTGCAAAGAATTTAATAAATTCTTCTTTTGGATTTATCAATTGTTCTGCCAGCAATCTCTTTGTTTCTTTCATATATTTCAGGTCGCTTGCTGCACTTAGTATATCATCGATATTGAAAGATGCTTTAGATAATTTTTTTAGTTCAGTGACCGCATTTTCTTGCAAATCCATCATGTTGATTTCAAGAAATGGTTTAGCATCCATCATATTTGGCTCATCCAAATCTGAGAAGAAATGATAATTGATGCCATTAGTTAAAATACCGATACGTGTTTTTGAAGTAGTTGCAAAATATCTGTATAGTTGTGAGGCATGTGCGATATCTAAATCGCAACCAATTTTTTTACATTCGAAAAACATAATAGGTGAACCATCTTTCATGATTGCATAATCAACTTTTTCACCCTTTTTTGTACCTAGATCTGCATTATATTCGGGAATTACTTCGGTTGGATCAAATATTTCATATCCTAATGCTGAAATAAATGGTAATACGAATGCTGTCTTTGTAGCTTCTTCAGTTTGAATGGCATCTTTCAATTTTGCGATATTTTGAGAGATGTTTTTGAGTTTGTCGATAAGGTCCATAATTTCTCCAAATTGTTTAATATTAATAATATTTAGTATTCTATTTAAATATATATATATAATTTATGCAATAATACTTTAGAATTTCTGATTCAATTTTTATCTTTTAGGATATGCTGTTTATTTTTACATCTATCACTGAGATAAATTATTGAAAATCATCTGTGTTATTTTATCATTAATAACATTAATTTCCATTTGCAATATAAATATTCATTTTAAGATAACAAATAATTTTTTCCATTATATATTTTGTATTCAATGCAAATGTAAATTCTCGATTTGAATAAAAGTTATCGCTTAATTATTTAAATAAAGAATATGTACTTCATAGTTCACTTTTAAATTCAATAATTAAATAATAATCACATGTTTGCTCGATTTATCATTACATCGATTTTTGATCAAACTTAATATTTATTGCTAAAAATTATTATTTCAATGTTTTCTTATCTTCTGAATATTTATCTTCAAGCTCGTTTACTATTGTTCCTTTCCAAAGTTCAACTTTGTCAAGAAATCCTGCTCTGCCAATAAGATGTGAACCGATTGGAGCAGTCATGAAAATAAAAATTATAATCAATATGGCTCGTGCATAAATCCCTAAATCTTCAAAATAGACTGCAGTACCCAATAAAACCATTCCAACTCCAATAGTAGAAGCTTTGGTAGTTACGGAAGTACGCATATATAAATCAGGCATTTTGAGCAAGCCGCTAGCAGAAATCAATACAAATATCGATCCTAATATTATAAGTATTCCACTCAATATTTCAATATATATACTCATTTGTGATGTTTCCTTTCCAAATAATTTGCAAATGATACAGTTGCCAAAAATGAAAGTATCGCTAATATCAAGCCCACATCAAGCACCATTGTAGCCTTTGTGAATACAGCATATGCTGCAATGAATGATATAGAAATTGCTGTGAGTACGTCTAGAGCAACTATCCTGTCTTCTATGCTTGGACCTTTCATAAGTCTGATTAAGCATAAAAAAACTGATAATATTATCATTGGTAAAGAAATAAATAATGCTATATCAATAAATTTCATCTCATCACCTTGAGTAGTTTTCTTTCTAATCCATTTTTCAAATCTAACTTAAACTTTTCGATATCATCTACATACATTGCATGAATATATAATGTCGATTTGTCAGTCGATACGTCAATACTCCAAGTGCCAGGAGTCAAAGTAATCAAGTTTGCAAATAAAGTAATTTCCAAATCTGTCTTGCAGTCTAATGGAATCGCAAGAATTGCAGGTTTCATATAGAATCCCGGCGTAATTATATCATAAGCCACAATAAGATTGGATACTATTAATTCTTTTATAAAATATAATACAAAACCAATTACCTGGAATATTTTAGGGAAATAATGAGTAGTAACAGCAGATTTTCTGGTAATCCACAAAAATATATATGCCACTACAAATCCTTCCATAAATTTATAGAAATGCAAGTCTCCCTGCAGAAGCATCCAAACAAACGCAAATACAATATTAATCAGAAATCTATCCATTATTTGGCTCCTAATACTGAATGAATATAAAGTTTAGGATTTAATAATTGAGCCGAAGCTTCATTTGCAATCTCAATAAATGGCTGTGGAAACAAGCCAATTGTAATTGTAATCAAAGCTAAAAATACAATCGGAGTAAACATCAAAAATACTTTAGATTTTGGCATTTCTTTTAGTTCAATACCAGCATTTTCCTGATTATTATCTTTCCAAAATACTTCGTTCCATATTTTAATCATTGAAAATAAAGTGAGCAAGCCAACAAATAATGAAATACCTACTGCAACATATTCACCACTTAAAATACCGGCTTTTGCTACTGCAAATTTTGCCCAAAATCCGGAAAGAGGAGGAATACCACCTAAAGACATTGCAGGAATCAAAAACAGTAATCCCAATACAGGATATAATTTGTAGATTCCTCCTAGTTTCTTCAAGTAATATGTGCCGCGCATTTCTTTTACAACACCACTAATGAAAAACAAATTTGTTTTTACAATAATATGATGGAAAATGTAAAATACACCTCCAGCAATTCCAAGAGGAGTAAACAATGCTAAACCTAGAATCATATAGCCAATCTGGCTAATGATGTGGAAAGATAAAATCCTACGGAAATCCATTTGCGATGCAGCACCAAAAACACCAGTGAGCATTGTCAAGCAAGCAATGATCAGTAAAATTGTATGAGTAAAACCCAAATCATGTATAAATAGTAGCGTGAATACTCGATATAGAGCATAAACACCAACTTTGGTTAGCATACCGGCAAAAATTGCAGAAACAGCAGCAGGTGGAGTATGATAGGAGGCAGGAAGCCAGAAAAATAATGGAAAGATGGCAGCTTTAATACCGAAAGAGATTAAAAACATCATTGCAACCAAATTAATCATACCTTTGTGCTGTACCAAAGGAATTTTTTGAGCAATATCACCATAATTCAAAGCACCGACAAGTGCATACAAAATACCAACAGCAGTAACAAATAACAATGAAGACAATAAATTAATAGTAACATATTTGATTCCACCTTCGACTTGTTGCTTTGTACCACCTAATACAATAAGAACAAATGATGAAATAAGCAAAACTTCGAACCAAACGAACATATTGAATAAGTCGCCTGTCATAAAAGAGCCATTAATACCCATTATCATAATTTGGAGCAGGGGATAATAACCAAAATGCTCTCGAGCCTTGTCCATTGTAGCAAGCGAGAAAATTGAAGTCGATAATCCGATGATTGCCGAAACCATAACCATGATAACAGATAGTAAATCGGCAGTAAATATAATACCAAATGGAGCTTTCCAATTGCCTACGTATAGATTTTGAATTCCATTAGTTTTAACATCCCAAAACAACCATATAGCCACGGCAAAGCTAATAAGCGAAGCAACAACGCTTAAAATTCTTTGTATATCTCGATTTTTTCTGAAAAACAAAAGTATAATACCACTCAAAAATGGCACTACAACCGGAAGAATAAGATGAGAGTTCATATTAGTTATTTCCTTCCTTATAGTCCATCGAATCTGTAGATCTTAATTTATCCAAATCATCATCACCTTGATTTTTATAAACTTTTTTGAATAGAGCAATAGCAAAAGCCTGAGTGCCAAATCCGATAACAATAGCAGTAAGAATTAATGCCTGAGGCAAAGGATCTGCATAAGGATCTGCAAGTGTATCAGCGCTGCCTGGAATAAATGGTGGAATACCTTTAGTAATTCGTGCAACTGAAAAAATTAAAATATTACCTGCATTTCCAAGAAATATTAAGCCTAATAATACTTTTACAAGGCTTCTCCTCAATATCATATAAAATCCTGAG
>JAUQWR010000452.1 GCA_030835065.1 Candidatus Kapaibacterium sp. | reverse complement strand
CATTTCCAATTCTATTAGCAATTTCTCCAAAAGTTAAATCAAAATAAAAGCTCAGACTCATCTCGAAGGCAAATAATTTGGAAATTGCCAAGCAATCTTCTGGCGTCCAAGTGCTTGGAAAATAATCTAATGCGCCAAATTCAAATTGCATTCTACCTTTGTTTTTTTCTATAAAGGAATTAACTCCCTTGCAATATGCTTCAAGTATAGATTTAGATTTTTTGCTCAGTATTCTATAATTAGCTCTGGCCAAATTATTAATTTCCAGAGTACGCATAAATTTATCGGTTTGCAAAGCATCACTGCCAAGAATTTCCGAAAGTTTGCCATAAGCTGCTCTTCGCAAGTAATCCATTTGCCATAATCTTTCCTGAGCATGAAAATATCCAATACTGAAATAAGCATCATGTTCGCTATTGGCGATAATATGAGGAATTCCGTAGTTATTTTGATAAATTTTTATGGTATCCATAACTTCGATCGACTCGAATTCATTAAATTCAGGAGGTAACGAAGCAGATTTGATATCATCAATAAATGAATATATTGAAGATATTATTATTATCAAAACAGCAATTAAACCAATTATTTTAAAATAGAATTTCATAACCACTTATTATTAATGTACCAATTTATTGTATCTTTCATGCCATTTTCTAAAGACATTTTTTGTTGAAAACCAAAATCATTTATAGCTTTTTGAGTAGAGCAAATCCAATAATCCTGTATAAAATCTATCCCTTTTTCGTAGTTAAAAACAGGAGGCTTCGAAGATAGTTTGCCAAATTGCTCGGATATCCAAGCCAAACTCAAGACAATAGCATGAGGGATTTTAATTTTCATAACCGATTTTTTACCAAAACCTGCAGCCATTGCAGCAATTATTTCGTCCCAATTATAAAATTTTTCTGAGGATACAAAATAAGTCTGATCTATTGAGCGATCACTCTCGGCTGCTTGAATAATACCTCTGGCAAGATCGTCGGAGTGAATTAAGCTTACATATTTGGGATTTAATCCGATAAGAGTTCCAAATCCTTTTTTCACTAATTTAAAAACATCGTAAGTAGCAGTATCTCTAGGACCATAAACTGCTGGAGCTCTAACAATAGTAAAAGGAATGGTTCCTTTAAATTTCAATACTTCGTCTTCGGCAGCTTTTTTGCTTTTGCCATAGGACGTAAGTGGTTTGCAAATATAATTTTCATCGATTGGATTTTCTAATGAAGGAGAAGGACCACAAACAGTTTGAGATGAAACAAACAAAAATCTTTTCAGATTTGGATTTACTTCAGCACAAGCTTCTATAATGTTTTTAGTAGCGTCACGATTGCCCTTCAAAAATTCATCATAATCTTTTGCAAATACCAAACCTGCAATATGATAGATATAATCGACACCCTCAACAGCTTTTTTGAGCTTTTCTTTATCATTAAGAGAGGTTTCAATAATTTCGACTGGTTTATTTTCTAACCATCTCAAATTACTTGTTTTTCTGGCTATACATTTTACTTCGTAGCCTTTTTCGATCAATTTATCTGCAACGTGTGAGCCAACAAAACCTGTAGCTCCTGTAACTAATACTTTCAAAATTTTTCCTATAATTTTTTTGTATTTAAAACTTCTTAACGTAAATATAAATGCATTACGCATTTTACTTTTCAAAAATAAGAAATATTCATTTTATTTCTGATATTATATGCAAAAAAGGACACGAGAAGATTGAATAAATATTTAGAGGAGTTTAAATGAATAAAGCTGTAATTATGGCAGGTGGCTTTGGTACAAGATTAAGACCACTTACCATGACAATACCCAAACCAATGGTTCCAATACTAAATTCTCCAATGATTGAACATATTGTCAATCTACTTCGCAAGCATGGAATCAAAGATGTTGTTTCTCTTTTGTATTTTCAACCTGAAAAAATAACTCAATATTTTGAAGACGGTTCGCAACATGGTATTCATATGGAATATGTTCAGGCACAAGCAGACTATGGCACTGCCGGATCTGTCAAAAATGCTTACAAATTCCTTGATGAAAGGTTTATTATTATTAGTGGCGATGTACTTACTGATTTTGATCTGACAAAAGCTATTGAATTTCATATTGAAAAGCAATCTAAAGCAACAATATTACTTACACGAGTGCCTGCTCCATTGCAATATGGTATTGTGATGACTAGCGAGGATGGAAAGATCACTCGTTTTCTCGAAAAACCTTCCTGGGGTGAAGTATTTTCTGATACAATTAATACAGGTATTTATATTCTTGAACCTGAAGTATTGGAATTAATTCCATACCGCGAAGAGTTTGACTTCTCTAAGGATTTGTTCCCTTTAATGCTTAAAAAAGAAATGCCTCTCTATGGCTATATTGCTGATGGTTATTGGAAAGATGTAGGCAATCTTGATGAATATATGCTCGGACAATGGGATGCCCTAAATAATCAGGTTAATCTGACTGTTAAAGGCTTCAAAAAAGGTAATATATGGGTTGGTAATAATGTTGATCTGCCTGTATCCACAAAAATTAAAGGCACTTTGATGCTCGGCAATAATACAAAAATTGGTGAGCATTGTGAGCTTATCGATTGTGTTATAGGCGATAATTGTGTTATTGGTGATGGTTGCAAACTTACTCGCGTCACTTTGTGGGATGGTGTTAAAATTGGCAATTTCACTGAAATGACTGATGATGTGGTATGCAACAATGTTCATATTGGCAATTCTGTTACTATTTCCGAGAATGTTTACATTTCGGACAGATGTTCTATAGGCAACGATGCCCACTTGAACTCAAATATCAAACTTTGGCCCGACAAAAACGTTGAAGAAGCGGCAATACTATCGCACTCGCTTGTTCAAGAAGAAAAATGGCTTAGAGAATTATTCACAGATGCAAGAATTTCAGGATTATCAAACATTGAAATTCATCCTGATTTTGGAACAAAATTGGGTGCTGCATTTGGGCTTAGTCTGGGTTCGAAGGCTGCTGTTTTGGCTAGCCGCGATCCTGATAAGGTATCAAGAATTATCAAAAGAGCCATCACTGCAGGATTACTTTCTGTTGGTGTTAATGTAAATGATTTGCAAGTTGTTTCAATTCCGCAAACTCGACAGGAACTCCGCACAGGTAGATATGATTGTGGATTTCATGTGCGACGCTCTCCAAGAAATCCCGATAATACTGATATCATTATTTTTAACAAAGATGGAAGAGATATTTCAATTTCTATAACCAAAAAAATTGAAAGATTTTTCTTTGGAGAAGATATCAAGCGAGTGCACTATAATGATGTAGGTAGAATTACATTTCCAGAAAGAACAAATGAAATCTATATTAATAGATTTTTAAATCTTTTGGATGTAGATCTAATTGGCAGAAGAAGATTTAAATTGTTGATGGATTATTCATTTGGATTGGCTTCAACAATATTTCCAAGCATTTTGGGTTCATTGAATGCCGAAGTACTATCTTTGCATAATTATGTCGATGCTTCGAGATTTCACCCTGATCCGCAAGTACAAGTGCAAGACCAAGACGATACAGGGAAAATTATG
>JAUQWR010000451.1 GCA_030835065.1 Candidatus Kapaibacterium sp. | reverse complement strand
ATACAATTGCCAAGACTATAATAAATTGCTTTGTCTTCAATAATCTGAGATTCTTGAACAATATGTGGATGCGAACCAACTATAATATTAGCTCCTGCGTTTAATATGTCTTTTGCAATAATTCGTTGTTTGTTGATTACTTCTTTATTTTCTAAGCCCCAATGAGTAAGTACAATAATAAAATCGCTTGTGTGCTTTAACTTATATTTATTAATTTTATCGATAAAGTCTTTTTCAGAGTTAATTCCAAGTCCAAAATCACTAAATACATATTTTTCGTATGTGTTTAAATACATATTTGAAAATACAGCAATCCTATGACCATTCTTATCAATAATAATAGGATCAGGAAACTCATAACTTGCAGATTGAATACCAATCGGAACAATTCCGGCATTATTCAAGCTATTATAAGTATCAGTAAGCCCTTCCACTGCATAATCAAAAGAATGATTATTTATGAGATTGGCATGAGTTACATTTATTGATTTAAGGCTATCTGCAAAGGCAGGATCTGCTTTAAGATTAATAGGTTTTACAATCTTATTATCAGAATTTGTAAGAGTACACTCCAAATTAATTATCACAGCATCCGAACTTTTAAAAATTGGCTTTAGATTTTCAGCTAATTTATTTAAGCCAATGTAATTGATTCGATCCTGAATACCTCTGGCAAGCATAACATCTCCGGTTAGAGTAATTATTGTATTGCCTGATTCAATTGCAAAACACGACATTGTTGCCGCAATCATTATAAAGAATATTGATTTTATCATTTTCATATTATATTAATAGGCATTGTCGAAATATTTTTGTAAATCAAACCGATTAGGAATATAAGTATTCTTGTTGTTTACTTCAAAATCTTTGTTGATATAGTACTTTTTCAGCCATTCTTGAGTTTTCAATGAATATATATCTTCTGAACAAATTTTTCGAAATTCCTCGCAAGTCATTCTTTTATCAGCATTATTAACAAATTCATTAAATCTATAAATGAATCCGGAACATAAATAGAGCTTATTGTTTATTGGGGCAATCACAAAAATTTGATTTACTCCTGAAATTCCGACCTGAAGGCAAGATGTATTGCTAGTAAAAACATCAGTTACTGTTATAAATGACTCTAAACCCTCGAATTGTTCATCTTTAATCTTGAAATCTCTTAAATCATAAGTAAGTGAGGAATAATTCAACCAGAAATAATTGAAAAATGATAATTCAGACTCAATTAATACATGATTATTAGTCTGGGATTCAGCCAAATATTTGAGTTTAGATCCTAAGTTGTAAAGTGAATCATAATTAGCTATTAATGTAGAATCGAGCATTTTCAATTCCTTAAATTTTATGTATGATTCGCTAAGTAATTCCAAAACGTTAGTCCAAAGTTTTAAATTGGGTTCTACACAGCCAATAGCAATACTATACGGCACATCGGGCTCTTGATCGCCAGCTTCTGCAGCATAGTTTTCGAACGCATAGAGTAAAGTTAAATTCTTTAATTGCATCCAAGAGCCTTGAGCGGTATTTAAATTCTTTTTAGCCCAATTAGGATTTTTCATATAAAAAGGATAATTTTCCTCAAAACCAGTGCTTCCAGACAAAGAGTAGAGCCAGAAATTATATAGATTTGACTTAAAATCATATCTCGAAAAATCGTTTTGAAGTGATTTTAGAATTGGATAGTAGTTTTTCCAGTTTTTATCTTCCTTATAAAATCCAATTAGAATATCTTCGGCTTGTTTTGAACCGGTAGCTGCAAATACATCTAGTGATTTTGGGAAAGCACGTCTTTCAGTGTTTTGCATATTTACTAATTTGCCGAATATTTCAGCATCAGGTGTATAGGCTTCTGGAATGAAAAAGCAACGTAGCTGTTGATCGACTAATCCACTGCCTTGCAAAATTTTCATGTTTTTATTTGCAAGGTACTTTCTGGTATTTGCAATTAAATTATGCTTGTTAGAATCCGGATTGAATGAATTTTGGTCTGTACTTAAATAGTTTATAATATCATTTGTTGAATAATTGGATTCGATACCTACAAAATATTTAATAGACTCGATGAATTCAGTGAAGTCTGACTTAAGTGAAATGTTTTTTTGTTTAATATTTTCGATAGAATGAGCATTAATTATTTGGCACAATAAAGCCATGTCATTATCCAATGGAAAAGCTACATTACTGAGCCACTTAAATAATCTAAAATATTGAGAAAGGCTTTCTAGTTTTGTATATTTTCCTCTGGGTTTGAATAAGGTATAATCAATTCTCATGTTAAAGAGCTTGGGATCTTTTTCATTTATTTTTTGACAATCATAAATGTCGGATAAAATTTCCTTTTCGAAACTGTTCAAGGGATTATTCTTTGAAAAGTTTGAATCGATCAAGCACAATCCAATTTTAAAGAAGCTTGTATTGAATTTGGCAGCTTCTCTGGTTAATGAATCCTTGGAAAAAGTATATTTTTGGTTTTCATTATATAAACTAAGACAGATACGTTGTAGTTTATTAATATAAATATAACCTTCATTAGTAGTCAATACTTTGTTAAAATAATCATACATTAACGAAAGATAAGAATCTGTAGTAATAAAGATTGGAACGTTGTCGTAGTGATGGTACTCATAAGCTTGATATATATCAGAAATTACTTCATTATTAATAATGAAACCATAATTAATCAAATTCTCAAAATCTTGATCATTTCTTTTAAAGAAATCAAGATTGACAATATTATTCTTATTAGCAACTGGTATATTATTTTGAAGAATCACATTTTGCTTGAGTAGTTCTTTTTGACGAGCAGCAACTCTAGTAAGGAAATTTTCTTCCTGCTTATTGACGTAAATTTTATAAGTGCTATCCCAATAAATTGGAGTAAACCAATCAGTCATGCAAAAATGGTTTCTCAAACAAGCTTCAAAGAATATATATCCTTTTCTGGCAAAGAACTCATATTTCAAAAATCTTAGTTTATGATAGGGAAGAGTATCGATATTAGTGTTAATATCAAATTTCGAAGAATTTTTCGATTTATAATATCTTATGTTAAAATCTTTGGATTTAAGGAAAGTAGAATGTAGATTTTTATATTTAATATCGCTAGTAACAATTTTTTGTAGGATAAAGTCATCATACTCAGGAATATCCACCCAAAACTGTGGATATAAATCTAAAGAGGCAATAAAGAACAAAGCCAACAATAGTAGAAATTTTTTCATAATATTATTTCATATATGTTTCGAAAGCCTTTTTGTAAGGAACTTTGTCTTCGAGTCTTTTAATCAAACGGAACCCGAATCCATTCCAAACGTAAATTGCTACAATATATGAATTTTGATTGAATTTTTCAAGAGTTTTTATAGCTTTCCAATTATTATAATCAATAATACGAAAATCTTGCATATTCAAGCCCAAATAAGTACCAACCCACATTTTTTTAATAGAATTTTGGACAATTTTGTAGCAGACAAGTCTTTTCTGAATTTTTTTATAATTAGGATTATTAAGGCCAACAATAATATCTTTGACTGAGTCGCCATTAATATCTTCGAAGAAGAATCTAAAAGGAGTGCCTTTTTGTTTTTTCACAGATAAAACATCTTTTTTATTAAAAAGCACAATACTAAAAATAGAATCATTATTTTGAACCAACTTCAGTTTAGTTTTTTTGTTGACGTCAAAGACAACATTTTCGAAATTTGAAGCAATTTCTTGAGCATTCAAACCGAAAGCAAAAGCGAATAATAAAATAAGAATAATATTTTTCATAAAAGTCCTTTCTCAAATAAAAAACCCGAAATTCTACATCCCGGGTGAATATGGTATATTTGAGGTACCATGTGTGAGATTCTATTTAAAAGGTTTTAAAATTGCAAAATCATCTCCAATAACGATAGTCGATCTCAAATAGAGAGTGGAGTCGACTTGTTTTTGAATCAAAGTGTCTTGAATACCAAGAGCATAAGCAACTTTTTTAGCGGAATTAATATCGCCGAGCCTGTCGATAATCACAGATTTAGGCATAGGCTGTTCAAAATTCCCAATTTCAACTACATCAAATCCTCTAGATCTTAAAAATTCTTTAGCTTTAGCAGCTAATCCTTTTTTGCCGCAAGCATTCAAGACATTAACTTGAATAACTTCTTCATGAGTATTTTTTGTAATGCTGCTGTCAATATTCGGATCGACCGGCGGAGCTATAAACATTCTGTTTACAAAAGACGACAACATGCCGATAACGATAAGTCCAACTGCTGAAAGCAGCATTATATTAGCTTTTTTGTTGTTTGTTAAAATTTGCATTTTTCCCCCAAATTTAAAATCAATATTTAACAAATAAACAATATCAAAATGCGTGCCGAAAAACTACGAATCACATCGAATTCTGCATTTATATTTAAAAAAATCTAAAGTAAATAACTATTAATTGAAAATTGAAGCAAAACATATAATTAATTTTTCGATAAGGATTATTTTTTTTAATTTTTCTTTTTTATGAAAAGCAAAATTGGAAATATGAAACCATTACAATTATTAATAGCATTATCGGCAGCAACTGTTATTGGGATTGCTGCGGTAGCATTTTATGTATCTGTTGTGATAGCAGATAGCCTGCCGAGTTTGGAGCAATTAGAAAATCCAAGACAAAAGCTTGCTACAAGGATTTATAGTGCAGATGGTGAATTGTTGGACCATTTTTTTATTGAGCGAAGAGTGCCACTTACATTTAAGGATATTCCCAAAGATTTTGTAAATGCTTTGATCGCTACAGAAGATAGAAAATTTTATGATCATTGGGGTGTGCCTACAGGCAGAGTATTTAATGCATTTGTAAAAAATATTTTTGCGGGTCATGCCAAAGAAGGTGCTTCTACACTTACTATGCAGGTAGCTCGAAATTTATATTTAAATCGTGAATCCACTATGGATAGAAAAATTCGCGAGGCAATAACTGCTATTCAAATAGAAAAAACTTATACTAAAGAAGAAATTATAGAATTATATACAAATACAATGGCTTTCGGACGCGGATCGTTTGGTTTGCAGGTGGCTGCTAAAGTATATTTTGGCAAAGATCCTAAAGAACTTACTACTGCTGAATGTGCTTTTTTAGTTGGTTTGCTCAAAAAACCTGAATATTATAATAGACGCGATAATTATGATGATGCTCTTCAGAGAAGAAATTTAGTTTTAAGGTTGATGTATGACGAAGAGTTTATTTCTAGTTCTAAGTTCAATGCTTCACTCAACGAGCCACTTGTATTCGCAACAGCTGATAGAAAAAAAGCCTTTGGCGAAAATACAAAAGCTGGTATTGCTCCTCATTTTGTTGAGATGATTCGCCAAAATTTAAGCAAAGAAAATAAACTTAGCGAGTATGATCTCTATCGTGATGGTTTAGTAATTTATACAACTATTGATTCACGAATCCAAAAACATTTGAATGAAGCTCTGGAAGAATATATGCCCGAAATTCAAAAAATGTTTATAGATAATTGGTCTTGGAGAAATAATCAAGAATTACTAAATCGATTATTAGACAAAGCTGTAAAAAACAGAGCTGACTATAAAGCTGCAGATGAAGGTGAAAAATTCAGGATTGCATCGAAATATAAATATAATCAAAGATTTATCGATTCTGTAAAAAATGCTGCAACTACTGTTCAATGCGGTGTCGTTGTATTGGATCCGGCTTCAGGGGCAATACTTGCATTGGCAGGTGCTTCTCCAAAATTTATGCAGGAAAATCCTGATGCTAAATATTCTTTGAATCATGCTGTTCAAATCAAGCGTCAACCGGGTTCATCCTTTAAGCCTTTTGTTTATGCTTCTGCATTGATGAAAGGACTAACTCCTATGAGTAAAATAAACTGCGGTCCTTTCTCATATACTTTGGGTACTGGTGAAGTTTGGAGTCCTAAAGGTGGTGGATGCGAAGACGGAGAAACAATGGTTACTCTTAGCTCTGCTCTTACACGTTCTATAAATACAGTATCCGCTAGACTAATTACCGAGCATACAACACCTGGTGATGTAGTGTCTTTGGCTAAACGTATGGGTATTCAGTCCAATCTCAAAGCAGTTCCTGCTTTATCTCTCGGTGCCGGTGGTGAAGTCGATCCTTTGGAATTAACATCTGCATATGGTACTTTTGCTTTCAATGGTGTGCATATAAATCCATATGCGTACACAAGAATTGAAGCACCGACTGGTGAAGTGATTTCAGAAAGAAAACAATCTAAAGAATTGACTGATGTTTTTGACAAAGATATTGCACAGCAAATGACTTATATGATGCAAGGCGTTGTTAATTATGGTACTGCCAGCCGTATCAAAGGATTTTTACCAAATATCGATGCTGCAGGCAAAACAGGTACAACAAATGATGCTGCAGACGCATGGTTTGTTGGTTATACTCCTCAGTTAGTTTGTGGTGTATGGGTTGGTTTTGATGAGTTGAAAGTGACTTTCGATTGTCTTGGTGCTGTTGGTTATGGTGGTAGAGTTTCTGCTCCGCTTTGGGGTAAAATTATGCAAAAGATTTATGCTGACCCACTGCTTCCTTACAAACAGAAAAAGTTTGTATTCAATCCAAAAGATTCTGCAGTTACAGACAATTGGACACCTTATAATCTTTCTCCAAGCCAGCAAGGCAATGGTGTGCAAGATAGATTTGAAGACGAAGCTCCTCAAGCTCCTGCTCCTGAGCCGGAACCACAGAGAAGAAAAGAACAAGCTGTACTGCCACCTCTAAGTAAAATGAAAAAGCCAAATTAATATTTTAAAATTGCCACATTTACTAATGTGGCATTTCTATTTTGAACATTATGAATAAATATATCAACTTAAAGACTATCATAATTATCAGTGGAATTATTACTATAATTAAAATTGTAATATCCTGCTTATTTGATATAAATGTTCCATTGGTTGAAGATTATAAAATTGCTGTTAATATGATTAATGGATTAGGATATGTACTGCATCCATTAGCAGGTCCTACCGCTATTAAAACTCCGATATATCCAATATTTTTATATATAATTTTGGCTGTCAGTGGTGCAAAATCAATATTTATTTTTCAGATAATTCAGCATCTAATACATTTCTTCTTTCCAATAATAACATATAAAATTTTAATACAGTATATAAAAAACAAGTATGCATTTATATCAGCTGTTTTTTGGCTTGTTCATCCATCTTATCAATATTATTCATTCGCAGTCGAAGCAACTAATTTGTTTTTACTTCTAATCTTATTAAGTATATTTTTTGCCAGCAAAATATATTTAAATGGATGGAACAGAGTAAATTCTATTGGCATTGGTATATTATCAGGGCTTACTATTTTGACTCAAGCTATTTCAGCTCCTATTTTTTCTGTATATTTCATTTATTTAATATTCAAAAAAAGAAGTAAATATTTAATTCTTTCAATTTTAATGATATTAGCAATAGTATTTCCTTGGATTATAAGAAATTATGTTGCTTTTGATAGGTTTATTCCTGGAAAATCTCCGTTGTATATGAACTTATTTGTTGGATTTAGCTTCGAAAGCCATGGAAAGCAAGAGTTTGATATTATTCCTAATGCCATTACAAATAGAATGGATAGTCTAAGAGAAATTAAAAATGATGTAGATATGGAACAGGAATATAAATCATTTATTGTTCCATTTATTATGAATAATTTATCTTTATATATAGAAAAGACAATTCACCAATCATATGTTTACTGGACATATCCTCCAAGGTATTTCAATGATAATAGTATAAAATTCTTATTTATCCGGAAGATACCAGTAATAATATCAAATTTAATTTTGTTGATTTCATTAATTATATTATTTAAATATAATCGAAAGATGTTTGTAGGATTGTTATTAGTACTTATATATTTTACAATTGTATATTCACTTACATTAACAGCGAATATTCGATTTAAGTTAGATATAGAATGGATAGCTTTTTTTGCAATTTCAATAGCATTATCAATAAAAAAAAGCAATTTAAAAGAACTATCTACTTAGAGTATTAAGCTTTTTAAATTGCTTTGAAAAATATATATTTACCAACAGAAATTATCTTCTTTTGGGCTTCCCGTAACCGCCTCTCGAAGGTTTTGAAGAGCTGAACTTCTTCTTTCTATCAAATCCTTCGTTAGAACTTTTATCGTTGAAACTTCTTCTTTCGTCGGAATTACCAAAGTCGCTACTGCGTCTATCATTAGAGCGATAGGAATCTCTGCGATCTCTACTGTCTCTGCTATCCCTGAAATCTCTATTTTCTCTAAAATCTCGGTTTTCTCGACTATCTCGGTTTTCTCTAAAATCTCTGTTATCTCTAGAATCTCTGTTATCTCTAGAATCTCTGCTCCTAGAACCGAATTTATCTTTTCTTTCGAAATTAGAACCTGGTCTTCTATCATTAGAGAAGCCTTCTCTGCGTTTGGAGCCGAATTTATCTTTTCTTTCGAAGGAAGAATCGGAGTTTCTATCGTTAGAGAAATTATCTCTGCGTTTAGACTCAAATCTGTCGCTTCTATCATAAGATTCATCAGAATTTTTATCTTTCCAGAAATTATCTCTGCGTTTGGATTCAAAACCTTTTGGACGTCTGCCACTATCGAATCTAGGGTTGCGTCTGTCGCCGAAATTTTTATTTCTATCGCCGCTATTGCGTCTTGGGCGAGGAGAGTCTGAATCTTGAACAAAATCAAATAATTCTTCGTTGTCAAATCTATTAATAGCTTCGCTAATAGAATTAGGTCTTAGATTACCTTCGAAACAAACAACAAATTCAGCTTTAATTTTTTCTTTATTGAATTTTTCGAGTAATTCGGCGAATGTGCCATAATGATGAGACTCGAAAGGCATAGTAAGGTTTACGCCAATATAGGCTTGCCTATCGGGCATAACCTCTGCAGCTGCTTCGAGGAAAGGCATCAATCTATAAGGAGTTTCGAGCAAAACAACAGTGCGAGGCACTTTCGAAAGGCTAATCAATTGTGCAATTCTGTCTTCAGGCTTTCTGCCTAAGAAACCTGCATAAAGGAAACTATCGGCACGGAAACCAGAACGTACGATAGCAGTCATAATACTAGTAACGCCAGGAACAACTTCGATTTCGATACCAGCTTTAAGAGCAGCTCTCACCAATTGATAGCCTGGATCGGCAATAAGCGGAGTGCCACAATCAGAAATTAGAGCCAACTTTTTGCCTGCAATCATTTCATTCAAAAAGTCTAAGGCTTTTGTTTCTTCATTTTGTTCATTTAAGGTATCCAAATCTTTCTTAAGATTGAGTTCTTTAAGAATACGGGCACCAATTTTAAATTCCTCGCATACCACGAGATCGCATCTCTTTAGAGATTCGATTGCACGCAAAGTCATATCGTCGCGATTCCCAATATGAGTCGAGACTATATATAATTTGCCTTTTTCAGATGTTTCTGTCATTTCAACCGACATTTTCACACAATTAATAAATTTGAAATAAATCGAACAACAAATTTACGGAATAATAAGTTAGTAAAATATTGAAATTTTTTGTTCTTGAAATATTAAATTTGTAAATTGTTTTTTTAAGAATGAAAAAGAGGATAAATGTTAGAGACAGCAATACATTTCGTACAAACTATTCCATGGTATTGGATTTTATTGTTTGCAATGTTTATGACCTTTTTAGAAAATATATTTCCACCCTCACCATCCGACACAGTAATTGTATTCATTGGCGCATTAGTTGCATCCGGCAAAGTTGGTTTTATTGAACTATTGATTGCTACAACTATAGGCTCCACATTAGGTTTTTATGTGATGTTTTGGCTAGGCGAAAAGTTTGAAAAGAAAGTGATTGAGTCTGATAAATTCGCTTTTATTTCGAGAGATGCAGTAATGAAAGCCGAAACGTGGTTTAAGCGCTGGGGATATTGGTTGATTGTGGCTAATAGGTTCCTTTCGGGTACAAGAGCTATTATTGGATTCTTTGCAGGTATGTCTGAATTGACTTTTAAGAAGACTATGATCCTTTCTGCAGTAAGTGCTTTAGTTTGGAATGCTGTTTTGATTTATTTGGGCTATGTATTTGGTGAGCAATGGCATTTAGTAGATAAATATATGACCAAATACGGTAATGTTCTCCTTGTTATTTTTGGCTTAATTGCTTTAGTTTTTTTGATTAAGTGGATTATTAATAAATCAAAAGCTAAAAAAAGCTGATTTTATGTGTCACTTTTGATGTTTTGATTCGTAATCGAATTATGTAAATTTAAATTGGATATTATGAAAACTAATAAGTTATATATAATACTTATTATAATATCATCTTT
>JAUQWR010000450.1 GCA_030835065.1 Candidatus Kapaibacterium sp. | reverse complement strand
CAGATATGTACTAGAGTCACCTATACTACTAGCCATAAATATTTTCCCCCAATTGTCTGATCTGCACACATCATTGTGGTTGCTTAGCTCGTTATAGAATATATATGTTGAATCATTTAATATTGCCTTGGGGCTTCCTCGATTATATGATAAAAAGTCCCATGTTTTACCTAAATTTGTAGTTTGAAATATCATATTTGATACTCCAACATATACTAAAATAGAGTCTTCAAAGATTATTGATGGTTTGTTTATTTTATTTATGATACCTGCAAATTGTGTCATGTTGTCAGGATGACTAACATATTTATCTTCAAGATACATATTATTTATTTTCTTTTTTTTGCAACTATCTATATCAATTATATATAAACCCATTTTATTAAGATTTGAGTTAAAATATTTATTATAGGGTAAAGCCCATGGTTCTTCATTAACTTCTTTATTTTGGGCAATTAATTTATCATTAATAAAAAATAGATTTCCTACAACATCATTTAATTCACTCGAATCATTATAAGCACCATGATTTAAATATTTTACTTTTGGAAACAAATATTCAAATTTACTAAAAGTTGAATCTGTTATATATAAATTGAATGATATATCTAATACAATTTTATTATTAAATTGATAAATACCATAAATACTTGGCCATAAGTTCTTTTTTATTGTATCCAAATCTACTAATTTAACTATTCTTAATTTTGACAGTTCTTTATCAAGTATCCCCATTCCTTTGTTAATATAATGTATATCGAGTAATAAACTTTGTTTAAAATTAAACATTCTTATATAATTATAATTATTGAACTCATATTCATATTTATCTTTTTGATAATAACTTGCATATATAGTTGAATCAGTAAATGTCTTTAGTAATTCAAGTCTTTTAGAATATTTATAAATCGAATATATTGTTCTTATATATAAATTATCATCATCTGCAACAAGATTTAGGAACTTATCCCCTTGATCTATTTGCATTTTATTTATTGTCCAATTAAAACCGTGATCGATAGAACATATTATTGCTCCATAATCTAAGACACCCCAAAGAGTATCATTGCCATTAACAACACATCGAATTTCTCCATAATCACCTATAAAATATCTATCCCAGCTTTTACCTTTATCTGTAGTCATAGAATATGTACCATATGTTCCATAAGCTATTATATTTTTTGATGTTGATGCAGCTCCTAAATAATCAATCTTTAAGGGCATTAATGTAAAATCGGATGCTTTACTGCATAAAACATTACTAAATATAATGATTAAAAAAAGTGCAAATCGTTTCATAATAAGTTCCTTTAAATATAAAATTATCTCTCCACAATCACCGGCACACAATCATTTCTGCCATCGTGCTTCACTATGATAAAATATATTCCGTTGGGTGCTTGAGAGCAGTTCCATTCTATTTCTGCCTGGGCATGTCCCCATTTTATTACTCTCAGATTTTCTTTGCCTTCGATTCTTTCGCCATAGGTATTATAGACACCATTTAATGATTCTTCCAGATCGAAGCTTTCATCGTAAGATATCCTGCTACGAACTACATTCTTCCCTGGCATAGGATAAGAAGCTGATGCATAAAAATGTTTTCCATATTTTACTTCAGTATCGTTTGTTACTGATACTGGCATTACTTTGGGCAGGATTCGATAATAATTCTTTTTTCTTAGACTATCCTCCATGCATGCTATAGCCACATTGCCTTTAAATATTACATCATAAATGATGGGATGCCCATAATCCCATGTTCCTTTTTCCCATTTGCTCAAATCTTTTCGATTTGTGTTCTCCAAAAACAAACTATCGCCATAAAGATAAAATTTATTACTTATTACAAACAATTTCAATTGCGGTACATAATATTCCTCTCTTGGGCGAGTATCTTTATATAGGCTATCTATTTTTCCATTTTTTCTATCATACAAAAATAATATTGTCGGGTCTGAAGATATAAAAAACAATGAATCTGAATTGTGCTCATAAGTCTGAACAATATTATTAATATTGTCTAATTTATACAACACTTTATAAGTCCTCCCGCTATCGTTTGTTTCTCTAATTTCTGTATGCAAATATTGATCATATCTATTTTCTCTTACGGTAGCTAAATACTCATAATTCTTCAAATTATCAATAAGCATATGTTCTATTGTGTATAAAGAATCATAAGTAAAATATGTCATATCTCTCATATTTGTATCTAATTGATACCACATACTATAATTGGCAGAGTATGACAACTCAGTAAAATATATTAAGTATTTATTTTCTACTCTTTTTATATTTGCAAATTTTGCTATATGTTCAGGATATAACATATGAAAATCAGGACAGGTGATTGATTTAAATGACTTACCATAGTCATTTGTAACAGAAATATTATTTATTAATCCTTCATTAGTATATTTTTTTGATCCAGTAAAAAAGCCTTTGCCATTTTCATCAATAAATAATATTCTTGCTTTATAGTAATCTGATAAGTATCCGTTTGTATCTACTAAATTTGTTGGATGAAATGTATTTCCCCAATCATTTGTATAAAAAATGTCATTTGTATATTTTTTATCTGTTTTTTGGAAATAATATGTAGAATCATTTAATATTTGTTTGGGTTCTCCCCTGTTTAATGAAACCATTTCCCAAGTTTTACCAAAATCCCGCGTTTGAAATATCATATTCATATTTCCTGAAAAAACAATAATTGAATCCTCAAATATGACTGGTTTAGGACTCAAGTGACTAAATTGTCCAAGTCCAATTGAATTATACAAATAATTAATAAATGCACTCGAATAATATTTTTCATGATATTTTGGACTATAATCATTTAATATTTTATTAACATAATCTACTTTTACTAAATTAAATTCATACATTGAAACATGTGCCTTTTTTTTAAAATCAATAAGCAGTGAATCAGTAGATATGCGTTTTCTGAATGCAAATAACTCATTATTAATAAAAATATAATTTAAAAGCAAACCATCTTTATAATAATTACCATTATATGCATTTAAAAATGATGTATCTGGAAAAAAATATTCGAACTTTGAGAATTCATTATTACATAAATATAGATTTCCTGATATATTTAATATCTGTTTTCCATTTATATCATACTTCGCAATTAATTTCGCATATTCTATTTTCTTCCAATAAAGCATAGTATCTAAATTAATTTTTTTAAAATTTGATAAATTTTTGTCAATAATTATAAAATCTGAATAATAGTTTGTAAAAACTATTGAATGATTAACATAAAAAATATCATTATAGGCCACTTTTGACTCTTCTAATGGTTCATTATCATGATAATCCTCCTCTTTTAAAGTGGATTTTGTATCTTCATTAGAAAACTTAGCAATCATATTCAGTGATTTATCATACTTATAGATTGATAAACTAGTTTTAATATATATACTATTATCAGCAATAATTAACGAAAAATATTCTTCTTTTTGATTAGAAGATAATTTAAATCTTTCCCAATTAAATCCATGATCGATGGACCTAATTATATCACCTTTACCAATAACACCCCACAAAGTATCATTGTCGCACACAATCTTCCTTATATTTTCTGTTTCTCCAATAGAATATATTTTCCATGACTTTCCTTTATCAGTAGTCATTACATATTTGCCATAATTTCCAAATGCTATTATATTTTTGGAAGTAGCTACTGTTCCAAAATAATTAAGCCTTAGTGCACTTAGTGAATAATCTGAAGAATATGCATTATAAATACTTAATAACAAACAAGCAATAATTAAAAACCGTTTCATAATAACTCCATAGTTTTATAAATGAATCATCTGCCTTACTTGTATCTATTAAACTACTTGAAACAATCTATTTTCATGCTTTTGATCATATATCCGAATAAAAAAATAAAAAAGAAAAAAATACTATACAAGTATTTTTTTCTTTTTTTAATATTTTAATATTTCTTTAATTATAAAGTCATTTTACCATTAATCCATACTCTTTCAATATGATTAATTCCAAAATGATAAAACAAATCGGTATATGAATCGACATCTGCCATAATAATATCAGATTGTTTTCCAATTTCCAAACTTCCTACTCTATCGCTAAGCCTCAAAGCATAAGCAGCATTAATAGTTGCTGCATTCAAAGCTTCTTCGGCAGTCATTTTCATATTAATTACAGCTAAGGATAAAATCATTTGCATATTTTCTGTAAAACAAGACCCAGGATTGCAGTCTGTTGCTAATGCAACAATAGCTCCACTATCTAACATTTTACGTGCAGGAGCATAAGGCATACGTATAAAATACGCAGTTCCGGGCAGCAATGTAGCTACAGTACCGGCATTTTTTAATGCTTCAATTCCCTTGTCAGAAACAAACAGCAAATGATCTGCAGAAAGGCAGTTCATTTCTGCAGCCAGACTTGCAGCATCTACATCAGCCAGCTCATCTGCATGAAGTCTCAACTCAAATCCCAATTCTTTTGCCTTTGTTAATATTCTTCTGCCCTGATCTGTTGTATAATACCCTTTATCAACAAAAGCATCTGCATAGTCTGCCAATCCTTTTTCTGCTACTTTGGGCAGCATTTCATTAATTAGCAAATCAATATAAGCTTCTCTATCATTTTGATATTCAGGCGGAAAATCATGAGCACCCATAAATGTTGTTCTAATATTCATTGGTAGCTCTTTCTTCAATATTTTTGCTGCTTCGAGCTGATTCAATTCTGATTCTAAAGTTAAGCCATAGCCACTTTTTACTTCTATACTGGTAGTTCCGTATTTAATAGCACTTTTAGCCAATTGAATGCCTTTTTGTGCTAAATCTTCAATACTTGCCTCACGTGTTGCTTTCATTGTACGCAAAATACCACCGCCTTCAGCAGCAATTTCTTGGTATGTAGCACCGCGCAGCCTGCGTGCAAACTCGTTAGAGCGGTTTCCGGCAAAAACAATATGTGTATGGGAATCTACAAAACCAGGCAATATAGTCTTGCCTTTGCCCGAAATAATTTCTTCAATTTTAAAATTATTATTTTTTATTGCTTCATCAGCATCTTGAGATTTTCCGATCCACAAAATATTATTATCAAAAATAATAGCAGCGTCTTTTATCTCGCCCACATCATGCATTTCTTCTTTAGTTTTAAACAATTTACCATTATTATTCATTGTAACTAAAGAATCTATATTATTTATCATCTTAATCATAATTCACCTTTTAAAAATTCGGTTTATCGCTTTGTTCAGGTAAATAATTCATATCTCCATGATCCAAAGCTAAATTTTCAAATCTTGCAAAATCTTTCAAAAATGCTAATCTTCTAGTACCAACTTCACCATTTCTCTGCTTTCCTACAATGATTTCGGCAGTATTTTCGGTATCACTTCCATCATCATATTTTTGAATTTTATAATATTCAGGTCTATTGACGAACATAACAACGTCTGCGTCTTGCTCGATAGATCCGGATTCGCGCAAGTCTGATAGCATAGGTCTTTTGTCTGTTCTGCCTTCCACTCCACGATTGAGCTGAGCCAAAGCAACCACAGGTATATTCAATTCCTTAGCAAGATTCTTTAAAGATTGAGAGATTATTGAGATTTCTCTTTCGCGGCTCTCAGTTTTTGGAGCATGAATCAACTGAAGATAATCAATAATAACTAATTTAATATTTTGCTCTGCTTTGAGCCTTCTGCATTTAGCACGCAATTCCATAAGAGGAAGTCCGGCTGTATCGTCAATAAATATTTTAGCATCAGCCAATTTTCCAAGCGCTGAGATGATTTTTGAATTATCTTCAGAACTAATCATACCTGTTCTGAGTTTAGACTGGTTAATCCGCGACTCTGCACTCAAAAGACGCATTACAAGCTGAACAGAAGTCATTTCAAGAGAAAACACAGCAACCGGATGCTCATAAATCAATGCTGCATTTCTAGCCATCGATAGAGCAAATGCAGTCTTGCCCATTGATGGACGCGCAGCTACGATAATTAAATCTGAATTTTGAAGCCCGCCAAGCATTTTATCCAATTCAATAAAACCAGTAGGAACACCTGTCAGTCCGGAAGAACCTTTTTCAGACAATCTTGATATTAAATCATAAGTATCATGTGCTAGAGATTTAATATCCACATAACTCTTATGAAGTCTCTTTTCAGCAATTTTAAAAATATCGCTTTCAGCCTTATCAATTTCTTCTAATGCATCAGTAGATTCATCGTAGGCGTTTGATAAAATCTGCCCGGCAGTATCAATCAGGCAGCGCTTTAAATACCTTTCCTGAACAATTCTGGCATGATTTTCTACATTAGCAGCAGTAGGAGTCTTTGCATTAATCTCACTCAAATAATAAGTGCCACCTACTTCTTCCAGTTGGTTTTTGCTTCGCAAATACTCTTTCAGAGTCAATATATCGCCATGAGTGCCCCTATCGTTTAGAGTAGTCATGGCATTGAATATAACTTTATGTGCGGGAAAATAAAAACTATCTTCATCCAATATTCCACAAACACGCGATATTGCTTCGCGCGATAGCATCATTGCACCAAGCACTGCTATCTCGGCTTCGGATGAATGTGGAGGCACCTTGCTGCCGATTGTTTCTATCGATGCAGTATTAGGTGTATTCTTCTTGCGTTTATACCTTACAGAATCACTTCCGTTTTTTATATTTTCTTCCATATTTTCGTTTTTTTGTTTCTTAATTGGGTTACAAAAATAGAAATTTTTTCCCTTATCATCTAT
>JAUQWR010000449.1 GCA_030835065.1 Candidatus Kapaibacterium sp. | reverse complement strand
CAAAAATTATGACAAAAATGGTGCAGTATTCACATGGGGAAGAGAAGACGAAATGATAGCAACTTCCAGAATGTTTAATGCAGCACAATCAATCGATCTTACTTGGACAGATATTTTAAACCAAAATGGTGATAGTCTTTTCGTCGATATCACTAGAAGGTTTGTTCTGAAAATAATACTTCCTAATGATGAATTAAACTTATTTGGTAAAGCTACTTTTCAACTGACACGCAAATCAATCAAAGAAGATTGGAAAATACTCCAATGGACTGATGAATCCAAAGAATAATCCTATTCAATCAATAAATATTTGTTTATAATTTTATCATTTTCTTATTTGTATATTCATTAAATTTGTAAAAATATTTACAAATTATTGAGGTGTTTTTATGTTGAAATTAAACCCGATTATTGGAATAATAATGGGAAGTGACTCCGATCTGCCGACTATGCAGGCAGCAGCAGATATATGCGAAGAATTCGGAGTACCTTACGAGATGAAAATAGTATCTGCTCATCGTACACCCGATGATATGGCAGAATATGCTCGAACAGCTCACGAAAGAGGAATTAAAGTGATAATTGCTGGTGCAGGTGGTGCTGCTCATCTTCCGGGAATGACAGCCTCGCATACACCACTTCCTGTGATTGGTGTTCCAGTGCAATCAAAATCTTTGAATGGTATAGATTCACTATATTCAATCGTTCAAATGCCTCCTGGAGTACCTGTTGCTACTGTTGCTATTGGTGCTGCAAAAAATGCAGGTTTGCTTGCAGTTCAAATTTTAGCTGTTGCAGATACAAAACTTAGAGATGAAGTGGTTCAATATAAATTAGATATGGCAGAAGAATCACGTGCAAAAAATGACAAAATTAAAAACTCATAAACCGGGGTCTTGATATGAAAAATTTGTTTATTATTATTTTAGCTATGATTGGAATCAGCTTTCAATCTTTCGCTTTAACTCCTGCAGAAAGGAAATCAATGAGTACTATCAATAATGATGTCCGTAAAGAGGTTATTAGCAACCTGAAAAAGAAAGTAAGCGAAGCAAAACATCAGATAAGAATTGAAAGAGGTGTAAAGCAAGTTGCTGAATATTGGAACGAAAAACATGGCTCAATTGATGATTTTAAATCATTTTGCTATGAATACTTTGCTACAAATGATGAAGACTTAAATGCTCTCTTCAACAGTATATCCAATCATATGGAAACTATTTTTGGGCATTTTAATAAAATAAGTCTTGATCTAAAAAGACCTGTGCATTTGGATATTGCTCCACCAACCAAGTTTGATGTTTTGATTAGTGGGTATGAGCCATACGACAATCTGACTTCAAATTTCTTTGATAATAAATTAGCTCATGTAATCAACCTAAACTTCCCATTCTATTCATTGAACGAAAAAAATACCTTGGGTAAGAATTGGTCAAGACTTGAATGGGCATTTGCTCGAGTTGGTGATATGTTTGCCGAAAATATACCTACTGAAATACGTCAAGAAAGTTCTACTGCAATTGCTGCTTCTGATAATTATATATCCAACTATAATATCTATATGGGATATTTAGTAGATATAAAAGGAAATACAATGTTTCCTAAAGATATGAAACTTATCACTCATTGGAATCTTCGTGATGAAATCAAATCTTTATATGGTGATAAAAAGAATCTTGAAAAACAAGAACTTATATATCAAGTAATGCTTAGAATTATAACCCAAACTATTCCAGAAATTGTAATCAATTCCGACAAATGTACTTGGAATCCTATTACAAACCAAGTCTTTGCTGAAGGTAGAGAGCTTGAAGCTAAACCCGAACCAAATACAAGATACAAACATCTTCTAAATAATTTTAAAGCAAGAAAGCTAGTCGATCAGTATAGTCCAAATTATCCTACATATATTAATGCAAAATTTGATGGAGATATGGAAATTCCTCAAGCAGAAGTAGAAAGAATATTTAAAGAATTATTGACTGCTCCTGTTGCAAAAGATGTAGCAAAATTGATTAAAAAGAGATTAGGACGCGATTTGAAACCATTTGATATTTGGTATGATGGATTTAAATCCAGAAGCACAATTTCTCAAGATGAATTGAATGGAAAAACAAAAGCTAAATATCCCAATCCAGCAGCTTTTGCAAAAGATATTCCTGTAATTTTAGAAAAATTAGGATTTGAACCAAGCAAAGCAATGCAAATTGCTTCTCGAATCGATGTTGATCCTAGTAGAGGTGCCGGACATGCATGGGGTGCAGAAATGAGAACTGAAAAAGCTCATTTGCGCACGAGAATCGGAAAAGATGGTATGGACTACAAAGGATATAATATTGCTGTTCATGAATTAGGACATAACGTCGAACAGACACTAACTCTTTATGATATTGATAATTATATGATGCGCGGAGTGCCAAATACTGCATTTACTGAAGCTTGGGCATTTTCATTCCAATCTCGCGACCTAATGTTACTTGGCATGAAGAATGAAGACAAAAACAAAGAATACCTTGATGCATTAGATAATTATTGGGCTACTTTCGAAATTATGGGTGTTTCTATTGTAGATATGAGAGTATGGAATTGGATGTATGCCAATCCAAATTGTACTGAAGCAGAACTGAATGCTGCAGTCAATAAAATTGCAACAGAAGTATGGAATGAATTTTTTGCTCCAGTTATTGGTGTCAAAGACTCACCAATTTTAGGTATTTATTCACATATGATTGATAATCCTTTGTATTTATCAGCTTATCCTGTTGGTCATTTGATTGAATTCCAAATTCAACAATTTGTAAAAGATAAAAATTTAGCTCAAGAAATGCAAAGAATGCTGAAACAAGGTAGATTGACTCCTGAATTATGGATGCAAGGTGCTGTAGGTTCAGGTATTACTGCAAAACCAATGGTTGATGCCACAATAGAGGCTATTAATAATATTAAATAATATTTAGTTTTATTTGTTTGAATCAAAGCCTTTCGATAATTTTTAATTCGAAAGGCTTTTGTTTTTATATTATAATATTTGAATGTAAAAATATTATTATGAAACAATTTTCAGATTTGTTTCGTCTATTGTTATTATTGTATCAACATATTTGGATTGATTAATGAAATCAAAATTTTTGTTAGTTCTCATTTTGTGTCTAACATCATTATTCTCTTACGATGCATTTGCTCAAAGCAAAATGTTCCAGCCTGGCGAAGAACTTGAGTATGAAGTTTCATTTTATGGTGTAAAACTCGGTAAAATTAAAGTAATATCAATAGCTAGTGAAACTCTTAAAGGCAAGCCAGTTTATAAAGCAAAAGTATATATGGATTCATATTCAGGTATTCCTTTTGTAGATTTGCATGCTGTTTTTACAAGCTGGTTCGAAACAGGCGTTTCATTTTCAGAATATTTCGAAAGTAATATAAAAATTGAAGACAATAAATGGCAATTTCAAAAACTGATTTTTGATTATAATGCCAATACAATAACTAACGAAAAATGGATAGATAAACAGTTGTTTTCCAAAGAAACTATCGGCACAGGTAAGCAAAAAGTTAATGATGGATGCTCATTATTTTTCTTAGCCAGACAATTTACTGACATTAAAAAATCTGTAAAAATTCCAACAATTATTGATAAGGAAATCGGCTATACTTATATTAATTTTGGTGGAAAGCGCGAGTCCTGCCAGATAAAAGCAATACCTTATGCTGTTAAAACAATATATTTTGATGGGAAAGCTGAATGGGAAGGGATTTACGGGCTTTCGGGCAAGTTCGAAGGATGGTTTTCGGATGACGAAGCACGAGTTCCGATTAAAGCTAAAATGAATGTTTATGTTGGTAGTGTACTAATAGAGTTGGTTAAGTATAAAAGAGCTAACTGGGCTCCACCAAAAGCTGCTTAAAAAAAATAATAAATTTTATTTTTATTTATTTGGCAAAGTGAGTAAATTGCTTTGCCATTTTTATTGAATTTAGAATTATCTAATTCTTTGATAATTTATGAGTTTAATAGAAATACAGCTTGATTATTTACATCATATATATTTTATCTAATCAATCTAATTAATTGAGATCAGAGATATTAAGAGGAGAAGATAAAGATAATGAAGACTATAACTGTTAAAAACACAAATGTTCTTATCATTTCTGTTAATGATGAAGAATTTATCTCACTCACTGATATCGCAAAATACAAAACTGATGATACGAGTGCTGTTATTGGAAATTGGATTAGGAATAGAAATACTATTGAGTATTTAGGGATTTGGGAAACACTCTACAATCCAAATTTTAAACTACTCGAATTCGAGGGGTTTAGGAAAGACGCTGGATTAAACTCGTTTACAATGTCTCCATTGAAATGGATTAACTCAACTAATGCAATTGGTTTTGTTGTAAAATCAGGTCGTAATGGAGGTACATTTGCTCATAGGGATATTGCATTTAAATTTGCTAGCTGGATTTCTGTTGAGTTTGAATTATATATTATCAAGGAATATCAGCGACTTAAAGATAATGAACAAAAACTTATGGGGTGGACTGCTAAACGAGAATTAGCAAAACTTAACTATCACATTCATACTGATGCTATTAAACTGAATCTTATTCCAGCAGAACTTACACACGCTCAAAGATCGATTGTATATTCAAGCGAAGCTGATGTTTTAAATGTTGCTTTGTTTGGGCTTACTGCAAAGCAGTGGAGAAATGCAAATCCTGATTTAAAAGGAAATATACGTGATTATGCATCAATTGATGAGTTGATATGCTTATCAAATATGGAAAATATTAATGCAATGTTAATTAATGAAAATTTACCTC
Source organism: Candidatus Kapaibacterium sp. (assembly GCA_030835065.1). Lineage (GTDB taxonomy): Bacteria > Bacteroidota > Ignavibacteria > Kapaibacteriales > UBA2268 > JAUQWR01. The sequence continues at coordinate 487 of JAUQWR010000449.1, read as the reverse complement.
AAAATGAAAGACTTCTAAAATTAAATCAAATTGCTATTCACCAAATGAAAATATTACAAGAATCTAAAAACAGAAAGATATTGAAATAATCTATTAATTTATTATTTTTTAATAAATTACTTAATGATTGTTAAATTTTATAGAAAATTTTTGAATAAAGAATAGTGTTAAGTAAGTAAATTTATTTTTAAGAATTTTTTCCTAAATATTTTAAATTGAAAAACTCTAATTTTATTTAATATAAAATTTAAATCGAATTTACTCAATGTTATTTCATAAAATACGTTATACAAGAATTATAAAGAAAAATTTATTGATTGAATTAATAAATAGAATGTGAAACAAGTAACATTTATTAGTGGAGAAATTATGGGTTACAAAGATTTACTATTACCAGAAGAATGGAAAATGCTTCAAATTGCTTTTGCAGCTATGTTCAAAAAAATTGCATATGCCGATGGCAAAATTGATAAAAAAGAATCAAAAG
>JAUQWR010000005.1 GCA_030835065.1 Candidatus Kapaibacterium sp. | reverse complement strand
TAATCTGCATCTTCGAAAATATCGACAGCGGGAACAAATCTCTTCGCCTCGTGTTTTGGCGGAGCGGGTGTATAATTCATAAACTTATTCATTTCTTTGGCTAAGTTTTGGAATTCCCAATAGGGATTAAATCTGATATATGGCATAATAATACTCCTTATGAAATGCCTGCACGAGGCTCATGAGACAATCTATGTTAAATTAATTACAACGGTTATTAAAAATTATTGGGTTTATATGTTTTAAGAATTTTATCAAAAAAACAGGGCTCCCGCCAAGCCCGCCATAGTATTTTGCCTTGATTTAAGCAAACTTGACGGGTGCCCAAGTCTAACCATGTGGAGCTAGTTGATTGTTACTTCAATTTCTTTGGGTTTTTCGGGTTCAGCTTTGTCGAGAACGATATCCAGGACACCGTTTTCAAACTTCGCATTTATACTGTCTTTATTGACATTTTCAGGCAACATAAATGAGCGTTGGAATTCGCCAAAACTGCGTTCAACTCTGATAAAGCTTTTGCTATTAGTATCATCTGATTTACTTTCGCGTTTTTTGTGCCCTTTGATTGTAAGCACATTGTCATCGTTTATTGTTACTTTAATATCTTCTTTAGCGATTCCAGGAACTTCCGCATGAATGAAAATATTTTTTTCATCTTCTGCTATATCGATTCTTGGCGAAAAACTGCCAAACTCGAAACTGAAACCCTTTTCGAATTCATTCATAAATGAATTCATTTTGCGAGAAATGTTTTCGAATCCTCTCATAGGATCAAATTTTACGGGTACCATATCTTATCTCCTTTCTACAATTATAAAATATTAACAGTTACTTCTTTAGCTTGTTCAGCTTCTTTTTTGCCAATTGTAAGTTCGAGTACACCGTTGTCGAATTTCGCATTAATTTTATTCACATCAAGGTTGTCGGCTAATATGAACGATCTAGTAAATTCGCCATAAATTCTTTCGTTTCTAATTGTATTTTTGTCGTTAGATTCGTCAGTTCTTTTCTTTTCGCCTTTTATAGTAAGTACATTTTCATCGTTAATCTTGATAGATATATCATCTTTTTTTAGGCCTGGAAGCTCGACCGAAACGAAAATGTTTTTTTCATCTTCAAATATATCGGCTCTTGGTTTGAAACTACGAACTTCTTGCTTTACATTTTTTTCGATGTCGCCTGCAAATTCGTTCATCTTTTTTACAAAACCTTCGAAGGTTCTTACTGGATCAAAATAAATTGTTGACATTTTATATTTCCTTATATTTATTATTTTCAAATTCAATTACACAAGAGTTATTACGAATACTGTGCCAAACACAATTTTTTGACATATAGTCATAAACCATTGACAATGTAGCAGAATAGCTGACATTTAGGCATGACAAAAGAACAGCTTGCTTGGCTACGATGTCATAAAGTCAGGACATTATGTCTTGACATATAAAAAGAAATATTAATATTTTTAATAATAATATAGATTTAAAGAAATTTCAGATGCTTTTATTCGTTTTTTATTTATAAATTGCTATTGAGGGAATTATGGAAGAATTTATCAAACAAAATATTTTACAATTTGAGATGTTGCTTAAGTTAGTAATAGCTTTGGCGCAAGGTTTTGCTATTGGAGTAAATAGAGAATTAGCCGGAAAGCAAGCAGGAATCCGCACCCAAATGCTAGTTAGTGGAGCAGCTTGCTTGATTATTTCTATGGGCAACGTCATGATATTGAATTATACTGCACTTGCTAAATATGATATTATTCGAATAGATCCAATTCACATGGTTTCTTCAGTAATCACCGGTGTTGCATTCATTGGTGCAGGCACTATTGTATATAGAGAAAAAGAGAATTTTGTAGAAGGGCTTACTACTGCAGCCACATTGTTATTTTCTGCAGTAATCGGTATTGGCACCGGATTTGGGCAATATGTTGTTTCTATCGGAGCTACAATACTTGCTATATTTGTTTTGATTTTCATGCATAAACTCGATAAGTATATTAATTTAAAGAAGAATACATCAAATGCAAATTCAAAAAATTGAAATATCGAATTTCAAAAGCTTTAAGAATCTAAGCATCGATTTGGGAAAATTCAATGTATTGATTGGTCCAAACTCTGCAGGGAAATCCAATTTTATTCAAATCTTCAAATTTTTGAGGGATATTGTTAATTCCGGACTCGAAAATGCAATTTCAATGCAAGGTGGAGTTGAATATCTACGCAATCTTAACCTCATCGGCAAAGAAGAATGTATTCATGCTCGATTGGAAGCAATGCCATTCAAAAGCCTTAGAGCAATGAAACAAATTGATGGGAAATTGATTGCTATTAAGCCTTCAAAATTTACTCACGAGTTTTCTTTAAAATTAGCAAATGACAATAGTACATATTCTGTTGCAAAAGATTCATTGATTCAGACATTTGATCTATTTGAAGCAAAAGAATCTGAAATTTCGCAAAATTCAAAAAAAATTGGTACTGCAGTACTTAAAGTATTAAACAATAATGGCTCGCTCAGCATCGATTTTGAGAGTCAAGGCGATTTTAAAATTAACAAAGAAGATTTAATGCCTACTTTGTTTATCAATTTTCAGTCGCTTACAAACCAAGAACAGCTAAAATCGAGCCTTTTGATAGAAAATCAGTACTTTATGCCACATCCCGAAAGCGTCAGAAAAGCAATCGGTGAAATTTCGATTTATGAGCTAGATCCGAGCCAGCCCAAAAGCGTTACTTCTATTGCTGGCAAAGCCGAATTAGAAGAGAATGGTGAAAATCTCGCAATTGTACTTCGTAAAATTTTGTCTGATAAAGATAAAGCAAGAAAATTATTCAATTTGATCAAATATGTCTTGCCATTTGTAGAAGACTTAGAAGTTGAGAAGTTTTTGGATAAATATTTACAACTTACAGTAAAGGAAAAATATATACCGGATCAATATCTGCCGGCTTCTCTTATGTCGAGCGGATCATTATTTATAATAGCTATGATAATAGTGCTTTATTTCGAAAACAAGCCATTGAGCATTTTCGAAGAGCCTGCACGTCGCATTCATCCATATTTAATATCAAAAGTTATTGATATGATGAAAGATGTATCATCTGAAAAGCAAATCATACTAAGCACTCATAATCCTGAAATTGTCAAATATGCCGGATTATCTAACATCTTTTTTGTGTCGCGAGATGATGACGGATTTACTGTAATCAAACGCCCGGGAGAAGAAGACAATATTAAAGCATTTTTGGAAAATGAAATTGGTATCGAAGAGTTGTTTATTCAGAATTTGTTAAGTTAAAATGGCTTTAAAAAAGATATATATATTTGTCGAAGGCAATGATGATGCTCTGTTTTTTAAAAGAGTTATGGCTGATGAATTTTTGAAGCTCTATGATGATGTCGAGGTGATTCAGTATGCTCAGATGAAAAGAGCTAAAGTTGATCTTTTTATTCTTAGCATTTCTACACTTAATTTCAAATATGTAATTACAGCCGATATTGATCTTGCACGATCGGTAAATGACAAGAAAAAATTGATCAAATCGAAATTTGCTCAAGTCAATGATGAAAATATTATAATTGTTGTTGAAGAAATCGAAAGTTGGTATCTAGCAGGAATGACCGAAGAACTGCAAATAGAAATGGGATTGCCTATTCTTGAATCCACCGACCACATCACTAAAGAAGATTTCAATGCCTACTATCAGGTAGCCTTTAGGAGTAGAATCGACTTTATGCAGGAGGTCCTCAAGAATTATGATCTGGCAACTGCACGACAAAAAAACAGGTCGCTAAATTGGTTTTATGAAAATTTTTTGAGAAAAATATAAATAATTATTGATAAATATTTATCAAATAATTATATTTGTATTCCGCTGATACTTACCTCAAATATTTATTTGATGCTCGGAGGCTTATGCTTCTGAGGGTTGGGCTGTATATTTACTTAATTTCGCATGGGAAAATGACTGAATGAGGCTGGAAATAACTTTAAATACTAAAAGTCGTATGTTTTCAATACCGATTAATTATAATTATCCTTTGAGCTTAGAGTTCAAGAGGATATTTGCCAATTCGGCAAATGATTTTTCGTATTGGATGTATCCGGACGTATGCAGATTTGCCGAATTCAAATCAGCTAAACTCTTTACTTTCTCTAAGATAATGAATCCCAAACTGAAAATTGATAATTATTATATAAGCGGGCATGGCGAGTCTAAAGTAATTTTAAGTGCTCCGGTTGATGATGAATTTGTTGAGTCTTTTATTAAAGCCTTTATTGGAACACGAAGAATTCTTCTCAATAATAGAGTTAGCGGTAATGAGTTCTTTATTAGTAATGTAAGAGTTATTCCCGATCCTGAATTTGATTTCAAAGAAAAATATATTATGCTTGCACCAACTACTATCTCAAAAATTAATCTTTTAGGTGGTCATAAAAATATTCATTTTCTTAGAGTCTCAGATAATGATATTGAAAATGCATTAGCTTTCAATCTTAGAAAAAAATTCAAATCTATATATTCTTTCGATTATGAAGGTGCTTTAGATATAAAACTAGATCAAGAATATATCAGAACTCGTGGTGGTGCTGAATCAGTAAGTAAACTAATTACAATAAAAGAAGGGCAGTACGACGAACTTAGAATAAAAGGCTTTATTTGCCCAATATCTATTACTGCAGATCCAATTATGCAAAAAGTCGCATACGACTGCGGACTCGGCGAGAGAAATACTCTTGGTATGGGCATGATAGATAAAATCAAATATAATCAATAAATTTCAATCTTATTAGTCTTGCCTAATATTTGCAAATCTTAAAGGAATATTATGGTAAAGCATATATTTGTAAATCTGCCTGTCAAGGATTTAGATGCCTCAAAATCCTTTTTCGAAAAGTTGGGATTTTCTTTCAATCCTCAGTTTACTGATGAATCTGCAGCCTGCATGGTAATTACAGATTCAATCTATGCAATGCTGCTCACATACAACAGATTCAAAGATTTTACTCCAAAAGCACTTGTCAATGCTCATATTTCCTCAGAAGTGTTGAATGCACTTACTGTAGAATCGCGCGATAAAGTCAATGAACTGGTAGATGCAGCCTTGATTGCCGGTGCATCCGAAACCCGCCCTCCTGATGATTATGGGTTTATGTTTGCTAGAAGCTTCAATGATCTAGATGGACATGTTTGGGAAATCGTTTGGATGGACGAATCGCAAGTTCAAAAATAATTTCAGAGCTTAAATTTCGCATCAGGATTGTTTTACTTAGTGTATTTTGTGATCTTATCTTTTTTTAACAAAACTAAGAGAGGATCACAAAGTTCACTATTTTTTTTCAATTACTTGCATAATCCTCTTCAATTTGTGCTCCTTCTTCTGCCTTTCTTCCTGACTTTATTGTTATCTTCCGGCAATTCTATATAAGCTACATTTTTTTTTATTGACTGGATTTGCCTTTACTTTGTGTTACTTTGTGCTCCCTCTTCTGCATTTCTTCCTTACTTTATTGTTGTCTTATGGCAATTCTATATAAGCTGCATTTTATTTTATTGACTGGATCTGCCTTTACTTTGTGTTACTTTGTGCTCCTTCTTCTGCCTTTCTTGCTTACTTTATTGAAGTCTTCCGGCAATTATATATAAGCTGCATTTTATTTTATTGACTGGAGTTGCCTTTACTTTGTGTTACTTTGTGCTCCTTCTTCTGCCTTTCTTGCTTACTTTATTGCTGTCTTCCGGCAATTATATATAAGCTGTGTTTTATTTTATTGACTGGATCTGCCTTTACTTTGTGCTCCCTCTTCTGCATTTCTTGCTTACTTTATTGTTGTCTTATGCCTAACTTATTGAATTTCTACATTACCTTTAATCGTTGCATTTTAAGCATGATTTAATAGCTGCATATACTATTATTTCATAAGTTTACTCATCAAAAATACGTTTTACTTTTGAAATTAAATACTATTCCTTAGTTTTTGCAATGGCAGTAATTACCCTCAAAGTAGCAAAATCAAGTTCTTCATCAAGTCTGAATCTCAGTTCGCTCAATTTAATATTTTTGTTAATTTTAACTAAATGCCTGATTTTGGCGAAAACTTCTTTATTGCAGAAATATTTAAAATCGGCATCAGCACCGGCTAAAATTTGTTTTTCGAGTTCTAAAGCTATATCGCCGGGCTCTAATTTCATACTTTTAGCTAATTCAGCAATCGTAGCTCCATTTTGAATCATACTATAATAATACTTAGCTTTAGATTCGAATTCAGTTTTCTTAACATTATCGAAGTTATTAGTAATATCTTTGTTTGAATTAATGAATTGCTTAAGAATTAGTTCAGAATATCTATCGGCATAGTAAGAAGATAAGCCTTCAATTTCGAGAAGTTCTCGTTTAGTTTTAGGTTTTTGCTCAGCAATTCTTTTAATAGTCTTAGGGCTGGCAATCCCGCGCGGTTTGATGTTTTCGAGCGAAGCAATTTCTTCAATTACTTTTTGAATTTCGGCAACAGTTTTTTTGTGGTCTTCACTCAAACCATTGCTCGAGCTTTTATTCATTCCAGATTTTTCCATACCGCTTTCACTAATAATTGCAAATTCATTAAGTTTTGTTGATTTTTTTAAGTATCTCATTTCGAGACAAAACATTAGAATCTCTTCAATTTGTTTTATAGTATAAGATTCTAAAGTTGCAAAATAAGGATTATTTTTGGAATTTTTTACTTTTCCTTGAAGCATTTTTACAAAATCTGCTTTAGATTCGATAATCCCGTCTTGATTTGCAACTGCTTTGAGTATTAAATCAATTAGATATGATTTTCGTGGATCGAAAAGTTTCTTTTTGGATTGAGGATTAATACAAGAACTGCATTTCCCACATTCGCCATCAATATCAGTTTCTTTGAAATAACTCAATATATAATTTCTTTTGCATTCATTTGTTTCTGCATAATTGAGCACCAGATCGAGCTTTTTAAATGCATTTGTGCGGCGGCGTATGTAGGTGTTCAAATCTAATGGAAGGTTTTCGAATGGCATCTTTTCTAAATTTAGTATAATTCCGGCCCTTGGAATTTCAGGTATATATTCGAGCAATCCAAAGTATTCTAAAGATCGAATTGTTTCTTTTAGATCATCATCATAAATTTCAAATTTTTGTTTTAGTTTAAGTATATCAATATCCACATGTTTATATAAAACTTCAGAGCTTACCATCCTAAGAATTCCATCGATTACTTTTCGGCGCAATTCGCTTGTGTTGTTATAAAACTCAATTATCCGCTCTTTATTATCAAGGAATTTAATTTTTGCCTTGCGCGGATTATTATTGCGGCTGATAATTCTATGTCTCTCGAAGTAATCTAAAACAGATTGAACGGTTCGCTCTTTGCTGTTTATCATATTTGCTATATAAACTTCATTGACTTGAATAAATCTTTCACGATTATTGCCAATACTATACAAAGCATTATAAACATCTTTTAGTACTTTAGTTTCCGGAAGACTAGTATTGATAAAAAACTCTTGAAGGTTCATATCGTTGGGATAGTAAATTAGATGGCAGGTAGATTCATTTCCATCGCGCCCTGCACGTCCTGCTTCCTGATAGTAGGCTTCGAGTGTTTGCGTCAGGTCGCAATGAATCACATTTCTTACGTCTGGCTTATCAACACCCATCCCAAAAGCATTGGTTGCAACTATTGTATTAATACCACCGTTAATAAATTTATCCTGAACAGTTTTTCTAAGTTCCTGAGGCATACCACCATGATAAGCTTCGACAGAATATTTTTCAGATTTAAGTGCATTTGCAGTTTCTTCCACTGATCTGCGCGAACCGCAATATATAATATTAGAGCCTTTTTTAGATTTTTTTAAAATTTCAGAAGCTTTCAAAATTTTTAAATTATTTTTTTCAGTGATATAGCTGAGATTAGGACGATTAAAGCCACGGATAAAACTATTGCAAGGCATCATGTCGAGTGCCGAAACAATATCGTCTTGCACATCTGGCGTAGCAGTGGCAGTGAGAGCCACAACCGGCTTGAGCTTCAATTTTTTAAGTGCATTAGAAATATTCAAATATGCGGGTCGGAAGTCGTGCCCCCATTCGGAAATACAATGAGCCTCATCGACAGCTAAGAAAGAAATTTTCATTTTATTGAGCTGACGAATAAAATAATCGCTTTCTAAGCGCTCAGGAGCAAGATAAATCAGTTTAAATTTACCTGCAAAAGCCCATTCCATTCTTTGATTAATTTCTTCTTGGGATATTGAGCTGTTTATAAAAGTTGCAGAAATGCCGGCACGAGTCAAAGAATCGACTTGATCTTTCATTAGAGCAATCAGAGGGGAAATAACAATTGCAGTTCCTTCTAATATCAGGGCAGGCAATTGGTAACATAAAGACTTGCCTCCGCCAGTGGGCATTACCACAAGCGTGTTTTTACCTTTCACGATTGAATCAACAATTTCGCACTGACCGTGCCTAAATTGTTTAAAACCGAAGTATTTATTCAATTCGAATAAATAATCGCTCATAATCACCAAAATAATTAAAATAAAGAATGTAAATTTACGGTTTTATGGTTTAAAATAAAAATCAGAACTGTCTTAGCTGAGCCGGATGGTTGCCTTGAAGGAACAATTCGCATTCCATAACGTCTAGTTTGCTGCCAATAAAAAGCGGAGTATGCTGATGAATATTTTGCGGTACAATTTCCTGAATACGTACAATACCATTGGAAGCTCTGCCTCCAGCTTGCTCTACAATCATCGCCAAAGCATTAGCTTCGTATACAAGCCTGAACTTGCCTTCGAGATTATTCAGGTCGGGTGGATATAAATAAATACCGCCATAATGAAGAGTGCGATGAACGTCAGCCACACCTGTAGCAATATACCTAAGTCCGTAGGGTCTATCGCCATCATCGGATTTCATCCTTAAATAATCTACATATTGGCGTACTCTTTCGTCCCAATTATAATAATTACCCATATTACAGCTAAACAACCTGCCTTTTGAGGGAATTTTCAGATTTTGATTTGTCAATAAGAATTCGCCTAGTGTCGGGTCGTATGTAAAAACTTGAACACCATGACCGGTAGTATAGACAAGAATAGTGCTAGAGCCATAGAGTGCATAGCCTGCAGCAACCTGTTTGTACCCTGGTTGGAGCAAATCTTGGAGTGTGCCAGCACCTTTGGCACTTTGATCTAATCTTTGATAAACTGAAAAGATTGAGCCAATAGTAATATTAACGTCAATATTGCTTGAGCCATCTAAAGGATCATAAGCAAGAACATATTTAGCATGCTTGCTTTCAGAATTAACAGGTACAATATCGTCTTCTTCTTCAGAAGCCATAACGCAGATATTGCCACCCTGAATCATAGTTTTTTTAATTACTTCATTGGAATATTTGTCGAGCTTTCTGACTTGTTCTCCATGAATATTCGTAGAATTAGTAATACCAAGAATATCGTTTAAGCCAGCGCGCCTTACGTCGCGAGAAATAATTCTAATTGCAAAAGTCAAATCATGAAGTAACGACGAGAAATCACCACTTGCATCGGGGTGAAGGTTTTCTTCTTCGGCAATGTAATGATCGATTGTAATTAAGCGATCTGTCGATAAGAATGGCATATTATTCTCGTCTGATTTTTAATAATTTAATATAAATATAACATATTATTAAGTCTTGTCAAAAACTTATTTTATATTGACGTATGAGAATCAAAAGGCAATAGAAAGATTGTTTTACGTCATTTAAAAAGATATTGATTAATTATATAGCTGAGTTATAATGAATGGAATAAATGTTGCTAACGAAGTGCTTTTGCATTCATTAGAAGAAAGAGCCAAAGAGTTGAACTGCCTCTATCTTATTGAAGAAGCCCTCGCGGATCAAGATTCTTCTTTCGAAAGTACAATCGATAAACTAATTTCTGCGATTCCATTAGGTTGGAAGTATTCTGAAAAATGTGTTGTTAGGATAGAAGTTGAAAAAATATCTTATCAAAGTCCGGGCTTTAAGGATACTCCATGGGTTATGGCTTCACATATAAATGTGCAGGGTAGTGCCGTTGGTACTATGTTTGTTCATTATACCGAAGAATTGCCTTTGGCAGACGACGGTCCATTTCTCAAAGATGAATGGCGACTGATGAATACCATTTCTGATAGGATTGGGCATTTTATTCTTCATCAAAGACTTAAAAAATTGTTTCAAGACTGGAAGTCTCAACAAGAAAAAGACGAACTTACTCGCAAGCCTGAGTGGATAATTGTTTTAGACTTGCTTAAAAAGACCGATCAGACTTTGTTTTCAATTATTTCGCGCAAAATGCTGAATAATTTGTTTTGTAAAGGTATTCCCGAATCTAAAGATCTATTTGCAAAATTAGGGAATAATATTGATTTTCAATCGACAGAAACTGAACTGAACAGACCATCAAAAAAACAAGTGCTCGAAAGTTCTTTCAATCTTGGTTACGAAATATTCGACGTTGCTGCTGATTATTTCACAGAAGCGGATTTGCTGGCTCAAATCCAAAAATGGATACATGAAGAAAAATCTCATTTCTTAGTGAAAGCTCTTGCAAATCAAAATACGCCTCTGGCAGAAATTGCAGATGCAATTCGTAAATATCATCATACTAATCCTTCTTCGTTCGAGCTTGCTTCTCCTATTCATCAAGGAATCAGAGTGTCTTTGATTAGAAGATTTTTGACTGATCAGCTCGAATATATTGACATTGCAAAAAATAATTTTGCAATCGGAGACTTTTATGATGTACTTCAAAATGTTATTTTTCCTACCGAAGGGCATGGCAAACTTGGTGGTAAAAGTGCCGGGCTTTTGCTTGCTAAAAGAATAATTGAAAAATATGAATCCGAATATCCAATTCTTAAAAATGTTAAAATTCCAAAAACCTGGTATATTACTTCAGATGGTTTGATGAGTTTTGTATATTATAATAATCTCGAAGATGTAATCGAGCAAAAATACAAACAAATTGACGAAGTAAGACAAGAATATCCTCATATTATTCAAGCATTTAAAAATTCTCATTTCCCTGCAGAAAT
>JAUQWR010000448.1 GCA_030835065.1 Candidatus Kapaibacterium sp. | reverse complement strand
CCTAAAGACATTCTTACTGAAGTAGTTTCGGGCAATGCAATATTTACTCAAGAATCATTGCCATTCAATGTCGATACTGCAAATTTTTCAATAGAATTTACTCAAACTCCTTTAGAATTTAAGTATATTGCCGTAGCATGGCAATTCGGCGGGCTCTTGGATTGGAAAGCAGTTGGAGTGTATTCTTTGGATAATAATCCTAATAATCCAAGCCCAATTAAAATTGAGACCGGAAAAACTTATTATATTTCTATTAATGCTGATTTTATTAATCTTCCTCCACAACCCTTTTAGGTAGTATATGAAACAAATAATTATAAATCTGATTTTTTGGGTTTTTCTATATTCAAGTATGACTGCAAAGGATACTTATAGTATTTCAGGTGTAGTTGTGGATCAGGCAGATAACAAACCTTTGAGTGGAGCAACTGTAAGGATTGTGGGTAGTTCATTAGGCGCTGTAACAAGTAAAAACGGTAGATTTTTTATCAAATCTGTGAGTAGTGGAGAAAAAGAATTAAGCGTTTCAATGATTGGATATTCTTCTCATAATTCAAAAATTGTTTTGAAAGAAAATTTGAATGATCTAACAATTAAATTAAAAGAACAGCCATTGCACATTGGAGATGTTGTTGTAACCGCAAACAAAAAAGTGCAAGCAGTTCAGGAAGTTCCAATCTCAATTTCAGTGATAGATAATAGAAGTATTTATGATAGAAATTCTAATAGACTTGATGATGCTCTGGACTTTGTGCCAGGAGTAGAAATTAATAAGGATAATATTAGTATTCGAGGTTCTTCTGGATTTTCTTTCGGTGTCGGATCGCGAGCAATAGTTCTTATGGATGGTTTTCCAATAATGTCGGGCGATAATAGCGACGTAAAAAGTGATGCAATGCCAATGTTTGAAATTGAACGTATTGAAATAGTAAAAGGCTCAGGTTCGGCATTGTATGGTGCTGGTGCTATGGGTGGAGTGATAAATATAATTACAAAAAATCCTACCGAAGAAGCAAAAATTAATGCAAACGTATTTACTGGATTTTATACAAAATCTAGATATAAAGCATGGCAGTATTCTGATAATCTTATGTTCAGTTCTGGTGTAAGTGCTTCATATAGCCAGAAAACAAAATTTGCAGGAATGATTTTATCAGCTTCATATTTTGATGACCAAGGCTATAGATTTCTCGATGAATCTAAGAGATATAATGTTTTCTCTAAGCTAATATTCGATTTAAGCGATAAAGATGAATTATCACTTACTGCTTCGGCAGCAACTGAGAGAAAAAATGATTGGGTGTATTGGAAAGGACTCGATAGCGCTACTTTCCCGAGCGGTTTTGATAATGGTGTTATTAATTTCCAGTCTGATAAATTATCATTCTTTGCCAATTATAAAAGAATTATAAACGAAAGTAGTTTTGTTTTGCTTAAATCCGGTGCTTTTTATACTGCTATGAAAAATAGTGCCGACAAAAATTCAAGTGATTATCGCAAGTCTCAGGCTATGACTTCTAATACTGAACTACAATACAATATTGACTTTTTTGAGAGTTTTGCACTAAGTTCTGGTTTTAATTTTTTATTTAATAAAGTAAATTCAGAAATTTATGGCGATAGAAATCAATTAGTTTACTCATTCTATTCTCAATTAGAATATAAATATTCTGATTTAATCTATACACTTGGAGCAAGATTGGATCGAGAGCAAACTGAAGATTTAGATTCTGATACTAGATTGTCTCCAAAATTTGGACTATCATATAAACTTAATCCAAATATGAATTTAAGAGCATCTATTGGCTCAGGATTTAGAGCTCCTTCAGTAGCTGAAAGGTTTTCTTCTATTACTTTCCAGGGATTTAAAGTAGTAGAAAATTTGGATTTGAAAGCCGAAAAAAGTTTGTCTGCAGAAATTGGTGCAAATTATACAAACCAAGAAACTTTTCCATTGATTTTTGATGCTTCTATATTTATAAGTGATTATAGAGACTTGATAGAGCCTACATTTAATTCTCAAGGCAATATTATTTTTAAAAATTTTATGAAAGCCAGAATTATTGGTTCTGAGCTATCTGCTAAAACTTTTATACCTGATTTATTTGGACTGGAAACATCATTTACTTATTTAAATCCGAAGGATTTAAGTACTGATAAAATATTAAACTATAGATCTGAATTTATCTGGTACACAAATGTTTTTGTACCAATATCTGATTTTGAATTTCAAATAGATTATAGATATAAGAGCAAAGTTAAGAATATAGATAATCAGATCGGTATGGTAGTAAAGGATTATGATGCCAGAGTAGCAATGCATATTGTTGATTGCCGATTAATTTATAATCTTGAAAATTTAACAAAAACAAATATGAAGATTACTCTTAATATTGGAAATGCATTAGATTATTATTATACTGAAATGCTTGGCAATTTGTATAGAACAAGAAATATTTCTTTGAGTATTTCTTATTCTAATTAGTTTCAATATGAAAATCAACTAAATAACAGATTTTACAAATACATACAAAATAGAAAATTTCTTTAAAAAATGCTTGATCCGCTATTTTGAATTTAGCTGATCAAGCATTATGTATAAATTTATAATTGTTACTTATTCGCTTACAACAAATCTAAATTTATATTGTTTGTCTGCGTTTTGGAAATAAACTGTACCCAATAATTAGAACAATTAGTAAAAGTGAGAAAAAAGTAAAAATTATAAATTTAAAAGGGAAAATAAGGTTGCAGAAATAAGAAAAAGCTAAAGTAAAGAATTTAAAATGAATTTAATCTAGCTGTTTTATAAGACTGACGAAATTCATCATAAGTAGTCAGTAACTTTGGCATTAGTTAGTATTAGTTGTTTTACTGGAAAACATTATTAAAAAAAATAGCAATATCCATTTATCAGAAATGGAAAAATGACAAATAGAGATGAATACGTACGAAAGCTGACCAAGAAATCAAGCGATTAAAGGAAGATTGTGAAATATTATATAAAGGGGCGATATATTTTGAAAAGAACCCCAAATCAAGTTTTTTTTATCAGATCACACTTTAAGATTTGGTATGTAAGCTTAATGTGCATTGTGTTAAAAGCAGTAACAAAAAGTAACTATTATTTAACCACTGATTCTGGACACATCATACTTGTACCAGAAAATAAATATAATAGGCAGTTCATTTTAAAATAAATACCGCATTGGTTGGCGATATAACATATTTAAGGTCATATTTCCCATTCAGTTCGAGTGACACAATATGTAAGTGATAAGTTTAAGTAGTATCTAAATCTAATTTGAGCTATTTAGTACATAAGAATAAAAGGAAATATTAGGGATAATTCTGTAACAGAATTATTTTTAAAACAATCAAAAGTGAATTAATCTATTGGATGAAAATCAAGACAAGAAAAGAGGTTGAATTGAGAATTTTTGAGTAAATTAAAATATTTTACAACAGACATCGATTGCATTCGACAGTGAATTATTTTTCACCCGGATCATTCAAAATATAAAAAATCTCTTACTCTTTGTACATCATTTTTGGGACACTCTAATAAAATTAGTTTTGAAAATATTTAAAAATTGACTAATTTATTAAATAACTTAATTTATTTTCCAAGGATTGTTATGGATCAACTCGGTATTTATTTTTTGTATAGATTCTATACTATTATAGCGAAGGATAATAAACTTGATGAAGCTCAAAAAATAACATATTCTCAAAAGAATTCAAGTTATTTTATCTTTTTAATTGCAGGTTTTATTCTATTTTTCCTTCATATTATTTTTAAAATTTTTAATTTTCCTGAATTACCTTTAGATTATGAATTAATTTATGCATTTATAATTCTTTTGGGTGCTTACACTTTTTATATCTCAATAAAATATGATGATGAAAATTTCAAACAAAAAATAACAATAGAGTATCCTGAGAAATTAAATGAAACTGAGGAAGAAATTGTTGAAAAAGCATATTTATTTAAATTGATATATTATCTTTTTGTTTTTATTGATATTGGTTTAATATTAATTCTATCAATAATAAATTCTTATTTCAATATTATAAATTCAGATTAGATAATTGAAAGTAATACTTTATTATATCTTTTAATAAATATTTGAAAAAATTATATAAATACTTAAGTTTAAACTGCTTATTTTAAAATAAAATCCCTCTACAGTCAAACTATAGAGGGATTAATAATTTTATTCTCTTACAACAAATCTAAATTTATATTGTTTGTCTTCGTTTTGGATATAACCGTTATATACACCTGATTTCAAATTGTTTAAGTCGAGTTCAACTTTTGAATTTTCACCCGAAATAATATAATTATACTTGTAAGATTTACTAATTTCTCTTCCATCATTATCAAATAACTTAATGGTAGAGTTTTCAGTTAGTTCAGGTATGTCGATTAAAATTCTGTCTTTTGCTGGTATTGGATATACTTTGCTGTTGTTGATTTCAACATATTTCACATCCGAACCAGTCAATAAATAATTAATAGCAGCCTGAACGTTTAATTTACCATAACCGTATGTATTATTTGGTTGAGTACCTGTGTAATTATCAGTTTTAGCAGAAGTCTTTAAAACTTTAATAATATCAGAATATCCTAATTTTGGATTGACTTGAAGCATTAAAGCAATAGCTCCGGTAACGTGAGGAGTAGCCATACTAGTACCATTCATGCCCCAATAACCATTAGCAAGAGTAACTTCAGATTCTTCTTGAGCATCTTTTGATTTTACTGAGAAAATAGTCTGACCTGGAGCAGAAATATGGGGAAGCATTCTTCCGTCGCGTGAAGGACCTTTTGAACTGAATGTTGAATAACTTCCGATAATCCAATCATTATCATGCTCTTTATCGTTTTTATCCTTCCATGAATTTTTACTAACAAATGAACCAACACAGACCAAGCTATCAGCTGTTCCTGGTGAGCCCACAAGCATTCTGTTATTGCCTTGAATAAATTTGATGCCTACATCAGGGAGTGGATATTGTTCTGGTATTGGAATTCCAGCCCACATATCTATTCTGCCGGATTTTTTGATGTTAAATCTATATGACCACATGTAATTATACAATTGAACTTCTGGATTGCCATTATTATGGATTTGGAACATAATATTTCCAGCGTTATGAGCGCTTGAATTTGTTGTTGTCATATCTGCAGTGATAAAGGCAACTGTATCTCCATCTTGGTTCAAAAATACTTTGTTTTGTACTGCAGAGCCTAACTTAAAGCCCATCATATTAATAGGAGTAAAAGTCTCGTTATAACATACCAAATACAATGAATCAGTAAGACCAGTTTCATACCAAACATCGGCAGCAGTCATATAATAATTTGGATCGTCCGGGCAGAATCCTTCGAAATAATCACAAACAT
>JAUQWR010000447.1 GCA_030835065.1 Candidatus Kapaibacterium sp. | reverse complement strand
TGGCAAGACAAACCCGTGGCTGTTGCCAGCTTTGTCAGTTCCGATGATTTTGCTAAAACTGAAGATTACTACAATCTGATTACAACTATTGTTTTCATAGTATGTATGATTATCAACATTATCATTCTTACTATTTTTGTTAAAAAAAGCATTACTAATCCTTTAAATAAAATCAGCGAAAGTCTGGACAAAGGCAATCTCAAATCTATAAAAGAACTTATTGAAGAACCTACTGAATTTGGCGAAATAGCTCGATTGATTAAAGATTTTTTAACTCAAAAAGAGGCACTCGAAAAGGCAAATTCAAAGCTAATCGAGAATAATCATAAAATCGAAGAGCATATGGAACAAATTGCCAAACAAAATCTTGAATTAGAAGAGCTCAATAGTACAAAAGATAAATTCTTCTCAATTATAGCACATGACTTGAGAAATCCTTTCGGTGTAATTCTGGCAACTACCGAATTTATGACAAATCCGGATTATCATCTTACTATGGAAGAAATTATGGATTTCTCTAAAGATGTTAATGACTCTGCCAAAATGCTTTTCAATTTGTTAGAAAATCTTCTCACTTGGGCTCGCTCGCAAAAAGGTACAATTCAATACCAACCTGAAACTCTCGAAGCAGAAGAAATTGCTGCTAATACTAAATTCCTTTTGGCTCCACAAGCCAATGACAAAGGAATACGTATAGATCTTGATATACCCAAAAAATTAAAAATATTAGCCGACAAAAATATGCTTACTACCATTCTTCGTAATTTAGTTTCAAATTCTATTAAATTTACTAACGAAGGTGGCGAAATAATTATTAAAGCTGAACTCTTAGATTCAAAAAATGGTGTTGTATTCTCTGTGAAAGATACTGGCGTGGGTATGTCTCCCGAGCAAATCAAAAAATTATTCAGAATAGACGTTCACTGCTCTACTTGCGGTACAAAACATGAAAAAGGAACTGGTCTTGGATTGATTCTCTGCAAAGAATTCGTCGAACAACACAATGGTAATATTTGGCTCGAAAGCGAATTAGGCAAGGGTACAACCTTCAAATTCCTATTGCCTATTCCAAGCGATTTAAATGCAAAATATGAAGAATAGAATAACGATAAATGGGTTGAATTTTCAAAGATTCAACCCATTTAACATTATATTACATATTACTTTATATTAAAACTCAAGCTTTCTCAAATTGATTTGTATCGTATTAAAAGTAAATACTTTTCCAGCGTAAAATGAAGACTCACTATGATTGAATGATAAACTAAGGTGTCGTGTTATAAACTTCATAAAACCATCGCTGGTTTTAGTATCTAAATATTTCATAAGCCCATCTAATGAAATTCCATATCCGTAATTATCAGTTCTAAATATATAATAACTCTTTCCTACTCCATAATGCAATGTTTCAAATAATTTCAAATATAATCCATAATTGACACATACATTCCTATTACCATTCAAACCAAAAAGATTATCCAATGGTCTTGTATTTGAAAATGGTGCAGAGTATTCTATTCCGGACGAATCCATTTTTCCTGCATAATCTCTTAATTCAGAACTCAAATCCAAAGTAATCATATCAATCTTTGTCTTTCCAATATCCATTTTTAATCCGCTACGAATTGCCAATCCAAAACTTGCATTTCTATTTGAAGGAAACTTTTCATTACTTAATTCTACATCTCCACCTAAACCTTTGAAAGCCAAACCCATATTCAAATCAATATTCACATCATGCTTTTCAGACAATTTTGCATCCACCATAGGTACTTGACATGCAAGACCTATATCCAAACCAATTCCATCACCTTCTAATCTTGATTTAGAAGGGAAATCAATTCCAGAATTTTTATATTCTGCACTATAAAACTTCAAATTGAAACCAATTCCAAACTTTATTCCATAATCTAAATATGCACCTAAAGATATTGTGCTTAAGTTGTTTTCATTATGCGAATAATTCCTATTATTAATTTTTTGATCATATGTACTTTTGGCATTCGCAAACCCAAGTCCCAGAGTTAATGGAACTGAGTTCTTATTCTGATTTAAATTATAGCCAAAATTAAATGCCATGTTATTATAATCGTTTAAATATGCATTTTTTTTTG
>JAUQWR010000446.1 GCA_030835065.1 Candidatus Kapaibacterium sp. | reverse complement strand
TACAAAAAAGAGCATTGGTACTTGGTGGAGGTATTGCCGGTATTCAGGCTGCATTAGATATTGCTAATGCGGGGCACAAAGTATTGATGGTCGAAAAAAATCCATCAATTGGTGGCCACATGGCTCAATTGTCTGAAACTTTCCCAACATTAGACTGCTCGCAATGTATTCTTACTCCAAGAATGGTTGAAGTAGCTCAGCATCCAAATATTGAATTAATCACATATGCTGAACTTGAAAGTCTTGAAGGATTTATTGGCAATTTTAAAGCTTCCATCCGAAAAAAAGCAAAAAGCGTTGATGAAAAGAAATGTACTGGTTGCGGTATTTGCTCTGAAAAATGTCCGGTTAAAAAAATCCCTGATGAATTTAATGCCGGATTAGGAAAACGCCCTGCCATTTCTGTGCCTTTCCCTCAGGCTGTACCAAACAAACCTGTAATCGATCGCGATAATTGTACTTATTATTTGAAAGGTAAATGTGGACTTTGCGCAAAAGTATGCCCTGCAGATGCTATCGATTACAATCAAAAAGATGAAATTGTTACATATGATATTGGTGCTATTGTTGCAGCAACCGGATTTGATATCAAACATTCTGATTTCTTTCCGGAATATGGCTATGGCAAATACAAAGATGTGATAGACGGGCTTCAATTCGAACGTCTTGCTTCTGCTTCTGGTCCGACTCTTGGAGTTATAAAGCGACCATCAGACGGCAAAGAACCACAGAAAATTGTATTCATAGCTTGTGCAGGCTCGAGAGATCCATCCAAAGGAATTGATTACTGTTCAAAAATCTGCTGTATGTACACTGCCAAACACGCAATGCTCTACAAACATAAGGTTCATCATGGCGATGCATATGTATTCTATATGGATATCAGAGCAAATGGCAAAATGTATGATGAATTCGTAAGACGTGCTATCGAAGACGATGGAGTCCAATACATTCGTGGTCGTGTTTCTAAAGTTTATGAACGTGATGGAAAACTAATAGTTAAAGGCGTCGATACTTTATTAAACTCTAAACCAATGGAAATAGAGGCTGATATGGTAGTATTAGCTACTGCTATTGTTGCTCATAATGATGCAGAATATTTGGCACAAAAGCTACATATAAGCTATGATCCATATCATTTCTTTGCGGAAGCTCATCCAAAATTAAAACCTGTAGAAACAAATACTGCAGGTATTATGCGAGCCGGAACTTGTCAGGCACCTCGTGATATACCTGAAACTGTTTCGCAAGCATCCGGTGCGGCTGCTAAAGTTGTTGCATTATTTTCGCAAGACGAGCTTACACGCGAACCTCTTATTGCTGAAGTAAAAAGAACAGCTCCTCCATTGTATTCTACTTGCGTAGGATGCTTCTTGTGTGAATCTGTGTGTCCTTATTTAGCAATCGAAAAAGAAGAAATTAGAGATAGAAAAGGCGATTTGATAAAAACTATTGCCCATATCAACCCAGGATTATGCCAAGGCTGCGGCACTTGTGTTGCGCTTTGCAGATCAAAATCAATTGACCTTCATGGTTATACAAACCAACAAGTTTTTGCTGAAGTATTAGCATTATTTAATGAGAGGGAAGAATATGTCGGAGTTTGAACCTAAAATAATAGCATTTGTATGCAATTGGTGTACATATGCAGGAGCGGATTTGGCAGGAACAAGCAGAATCAAATACGCTTCTAATGTAAGAATTGTGCGTTTTCCCTGCACCGGACGTATAGATTATATGCTCCTTCTCAAGGCTTTTGCCAATGGTGCCGATGGAGTAATCGTTTCCGGCTGCCATCCTAATGATTGC
>JAUQWR010000040.1 GCA_030835065.1 Candidatus Kapaibacterium sp. | reverse complement strand
TTCCTTAGCGGTGGTCCTATCGATACTGGCTGGACTTTTTATGTTCCTTATAGTATTAGAACCAGCACACAAGTAATTATGCCTCTTGTAGCAGCATTTATTCTAGGATTTTCCTCGATTCTTACTGGTGTGAATTTTATTACTACAGTTCATAGACTAAGAGCGCCAGGCATGACATTCTTCAAAATGCCTTTATTCACTTGGTCGCTTTATGCAACTGCTTGGATACAAATTATTGGTACTCCGGTTATTGGTATTACCATTTTATTAGTAATTGTGGAAAGATTATTCAGTGTTGGTCTGTTCGATCCGGCATTAGGCGGAGATCCTATTTTGTTTCAGCATTTATTCTGGATTTATTCACATCCGGCAGTATATATTATGATTTTACCGGCAATGGGTGTAGTCTCGGAAATAATTCCAACATTTGCACGCAAGACAATTTTTGGTTATAAAGCTATAGCATTTTCGAGCTTGGCAATTGCTTTTATTGGAACGCTTGTCTGGGGGCATCATATGTTTACTTCAGGCATGAGCGATACAGCAAGATGGGTATATTCATTTTTGACATATGTAGTGGCATTGCCTTCTGCTGTCAAAGTATTCAATTGGGTGGCAACAATGTATAAAGGCTCCATCAAAATGTCGGCTCCGTTTGCTTTTGTAATGGCTTTTATATTTTTATTCTCGATTGGCGGACTTACAGGATTGATATTGGCATCGGTATCAACAGATGTGCATGTGCATGATACTTATTTTGTGGTCGCACATTTCCACTTTGTAATGTTTGGTGGTGCCGGATTCATATTTTTTGCAGCAGCTCATTATTGGTTCCCAAAAATATTTGGAAGAATGTATAATGAAAAGATAGCATTGATGTCTGTGGGGATTCTTACAGTAGGATTTATGATGCTATACTTCACAATGTTTATATTAGGCTATATGGGTATGCCAAGAAGATACTATGATTATCTTCCGCAGTTCCAGAGCCTTCAGATATTATCGACAGTGGGCTCCTGGGTGCTTGTTTCTGGATTGCTGCTAATGGGGCATAATTTGTTCCGTGCAGTAAGAAAAGGACCAAAAGCAGAAGCCAACCCATGGGGTAGTATGACGTTAGAGTGGCAAACTCAGTCGCCACCTCCATTCGAAAACTTCCACACACATCCGGAAGTGAAATATGAACCATATGATTATGCACATTATAAAGAGGTAATAGGTAATGAGCCAAACGACAAGTAATGCAGCAGATCATGTTCATAAGCATAGAGATGATTTCGGTGCCAAAATGGGAATGTGGTTGTTCCTATTTACCGAATTAATTCTCTTCGGAGGCTTATTTATTGTCTATATGGTCTATAGAATTCAATATTCTACACAATTTCATATTGCAGCAAAAGAATTAAGCATAAGTATGGGTGCATTAAATACAGCCATATTGCTTACAAGTAGTTTGACTATGGTGCTATCTGTTGCAGCAATGCAAAAGCGCAATAAAATGCTATCTGTTATATTCTTGGTTGCAACAAAGGTTTTTGCTCTTGGATTTATGGTAGTAAAAGCATTTGAATGGGGTGGCAAAATTGGTCATGGGATTTATCCCGGATCTAAAGAATTAGCAAACAAGGAAAACGGAGAAATTATTTTCTACGGTTTGTATTATGCTATGACCGGTTTGCATGGATTGCATGTAATAATCGGGGTGGTTATACTCATTTTTATGTTGGTATTTACACTTAGAAATTCGATTAATCCAGATAATTATGTTAAACTCGAAAATGGCGGTTTGTACTGGCATTTGGTAGATCTTATCTGGATATTTTTATTCCCATTGTTTTATTTACTACATTAATCAGGTGCAATTATGGCAGAAAATAACGAAATTCATAAACACGAGCATTCAGTTGGATATGGCTATTATGTACTGATATGGCTTACTTTGATTTCATTGACTTGCGTAACTGTAGCTGTAGCAGGATTGAACTTTGGTTCTTATATTTTGTTGATTGCAATGATAGTAGCAGGTATTAAATCTATGCTCGTAATAAATGTATTTATGCACATCAAATTTGAAGAGCCGGTATTTAAATTGTTCTTTGCTTTGATAATAGCGACTTTGATTGTGCTTTTTGTTCTAACATCGTTTGACGTATTATTCAGGTGAGGTAATTATGTTTTCGGGTCCTTCTTCTTATGCCGATTCAGTGGATTTCGCAATGCTCTTTATTGTGGGAGTATCAGTGTTTTTCCTTGTAGGCATAGTTATAGCAATGATTTACTTTGTTATCCGATACAGCAGAAAGCGTAATCCTGTGGCTACTCAAATTCATGGCAATACAGCTCTCGAAATTGTTTGGATAGTAATTCCGTTTTTAATCACAATGGGAATGTTTTGGCTTGGCTGGAAAGACTTTAGCGATATGCGTAAGTCTGCCGATGCAGCAATGACTATCAAGGTTACGGGCCAAATGTGGAAATGGACTTTTGAATATCCTAATGGTAAAAAAGCCGATACTTTGTACGTACCAGTCGATAAAACTATAAAATTGGAACTGAAATCTATGGATGTCAATCATGCTTTTTTTATTCCTGCTTTTAGAATTAAAGAAGATGTGATAGCCAGCCGTACTACTTATATGGTCATTAAGCCTGAAAAGAAAGGCGCTTATGAAATTGCTTGCGCAGAATATTGTGGCTTGAAGCATGCTTATATGTACACTAAACTTCATGTTGTCGATATGGTTGATTATGAAGCATGGATTTCGAATGGGACTAATAAAACTGCTGATACAAACAAAACAAAAGTATCAGCTGAAAATATTGATCCAATTAAGTTTGCTGATAAAATTTCTTCCCATAAGAATTTTAATCTGCTTATGAAGAATGGCTGCCTTGCTTGCCATTCTGTTGATGGTTCCAAAAAAATTGGTCCTTCGTTTGCTAATCTTGCAAATAAAAAGACTAAAATCGAGAGGGATGGCAAACAACTTGAAATAAAAGTAGACGAAAACTATTTGAAAAATTCTATTATCAATCCAGATGCAGACGTTGTTGTGGGCTATAAAAAATATATGATGCCTACAATGAAAGATAGGATTAATGAAAAGGAATTAAACGAAATAGTGAATTTGCTGAAAGGTGACTCTTGACATACATCAACGAAATAAAGAAAAGCATCGGTATAGCAGCCGAGTTAAGTAAGTTGAGAATTACTATTTTTGTTAGTATTTCTTGTGCCGTTGGATTTGTGTTAGCCAGCATGGATATTGACCTAAAAATGCTTTTGCCAATTTTTGGGGTTTTATTCCTATCTTTTGGCTCGGCAGCACTCAATCATTTTCAAGAAATAAAAACAGATTCGTTGATGAGTAGAACAAAAAATCGACCTTTGCCATCAAAAAGAATATCAAAAAGATTTGCCCTTAGTTTTATAGTACTAAGTTCTATCTTAGGCTTATTCCTCTTGGCAATTGATGGTGCGATGCCTTTTGCTCTTGGAGTAATGTCGTTTGTGTGGTACAATTTGATATATACACCATTAAAGAAAAAAACATCAATGGCAGTAATACCCGGAGCAGTTCTCGGAGCACTGCCACCGGCAATTGGCTGGATATCGGGTGGTGGCGAATTGCTCGATCCAAAGCTGCTTGCACTTGGTTTGTTTTTCTTTATTTGGCAGATACCTCATTTCTGGTTCATTCAGTTGCTCTATGATGAAGATTATCGTAAAGCAGGATTTCCAACTCTGACAATGACATTTGGTGATGATCAAATTAGTCGTATATCATATGTATGGGTAGCCACATTGGTGGCATCATGTATGTTTATACCATTTTTTGGTCTTACACATTCTTTATTAGCAAATGTGTTGCTTTTCGGAGCAGGAGCTGCTCTACTATGGAAAACCAGAATCATATTGGCATACTACAAAAACCAACGTGAAAAGAATTTGAAATTTGCTTTTATTTCAGTTAATGCTTACGTATTGGCAGTGATTATGATAATAACTGTCGACAAATTGATAAGTCTATAAATATAATGGAAATAAATATGGAATTGTTCGACAAACTTGTGATTCCTCAGCCATCAGCAAACTTGGAGATGTATAGTTATTTATTGATGGTGGCTTTGTCAATTTTAATGATTTATTCAGGTATTTTGCTTGGCTCGTCTGTGCTTTCTGTCTATTTTAAGCGGAGAGCCGGCAAAGATATGACTGATAAGCATTTTTGGCTTGCCAAGGATATGATTGATCTGATTACTACTAGCAAGACATTTGCATTTGGTATGGGCATAATTCCGTTTTTGGCTGTCATTATGGCTTATATTCAATTGCTTAATGGTACAAACGCACCTGTTGTGATTTATTTATTAGTCTCGTTTGTATTGTTTGTTGCAGCAATCAGTCTAATTTACATCTACCAGCATGCTATGGATTTGAGTTATATTTTTGGATTTTTTAAAACAAAAATCCACGACGAAGATAATGATAAAACTACTCAAGACTTTATTTCTTTCAGAGAAGATACCGAATCGAAAGGTATGAGAACCGGATTTTGGGGCGTGGTAATTCTTATGCTGTCCTTATGGTTTTTGATTTCCAGCTTAACTTTGGCAGTAGAGCATTGGCGCTGGAGTCAGGTTACTAATCCTTTCTATTTGCTTTTGAGCTTTTCGAGTCTTGTAAAGTTTCTTCATTTTGTTACAGCATCTGTATCTGTTACTGCAATTGCATTTTTAATTAAAAAGTTCAAATGGCAAGACGAACCTACTTTTGCAGACGAAACATATACAGAATTTGCCAAGCGCTTAAACTTGTCTGCGGCTTTGATATTTACATTAATTCAACCATTGTTTATCGTGTTAAATCTGATTATTACACCAAAAACTGTAATTAATTATACAATGTTTGGCGTATCAGTTTTTGCATTGATAGTGATATTCCTTTTAGCTCATTTCATATATATGATGGTAAGATATAACCAGTTTAAATATATTTCACCTGCATTTTATATGATTATTGCTGTGATTGCTCTAATTCAAGTAAAGGAACAAGCAATATTTGCTAAAGCAAATCAAGAACAAATGGTGGTTTTAGCAAAAGGTTATGAAGCGTATGAAACTGAAGTGCTGGCTGCTGCCGGTATTAGTAAAGTTGAAATAAACGGACAAGATATCTATAATGCTAAATGTATGGCATGCCATGCTTATGCATCCAGATTAGTAGGACCACCGCACAAGGATGTTCTTCCTAAATATAAAGGAAAAATGGATGCTTTAGTAAGATATATATTGAAACCTACAAAAGTAGATCCAGCTTATCCGGCAATGACTCCTCCAGGGCTTAAGCCTAAAGAAGCCGAGGCTGTTGCAAAATTTATGCTCGAAGAGCTTGAATCAAAACACAAATAAAAAAAATGGCGGTTTGCGGACCGCCATTTTCAATTATATGATAGGGTGTTTATGTATCATTCTACTTTAATAATTTGTCAATAAATAATTTAAATGTATTATATTCCATTGAACCTTCAATTTTTTGAAATATTTTTCCATTTTTATCAATAAAAAAAGTTGTTGGTATCGGAACTACAGAATAATAATAAGATAGTCTGCTGTTTACATCTATAAAGTTTATGTAATTGAAAGAATTATTTTTCAGTTTGTCTTTCATAACATCTTTTAGCTGAGGAATATCTTTGACAAAAGAGCCGGGTTTGATATCGAGATTAACACCAATTACCACGACTCCCTTAGATTTATAATCTTGACTGATTTTAATTAAATCCGGTAATTCTTTCACGCAGGGACCACACCAAGAAGCCCAAAAATTTAATACAACAACTTTTCCTTTAGTTTCATTCAAAAAGGATTTTACAGTGCCATCATACCAATAAAAATCATGTGGTTTTGTACTGTCGTCAGATTTTATAACGCTATCAATATTAAGATATTTATCTTTAATGAAATTACTATCGAGTGGATTGGAATCATCAGAACATGAGCTTATAAATAGCATTGATAAGAATGCTAATATAATAACATAATTACTATATTTCATAATTTCTCCTACAATTTGCTCGTGTTTTGCACTTAAAAGACAAATGAAACCCAGATTAGTTACATGATGTTTTAATTTTTTATTGCTTATTTACTAATTAATGGATCTAATATCGATTTTAAATATGATTTGGAGACTGCTCCTAATACTTTTTTATGAATATTGCCATTTTTATCAATGAAAACAGTGGATGGAATACCTTGGAATCCGTATAAATTGAAAAGCTCAGCCTTAGTATCTACAAAATTAGTGTAATTCATTTTAAATGTATATCCAGATTCTGCAAATCTATTGTTGACATAAGTTTCGAGACCTTTCAATCCATTTATATTTGGATCACTCACATCGTCTAAGTTTACCCCAACAAATCTAACATTTTTTGATTTGTATTCTTCCTGCAGTTCAGCCAATTCGGGTAACTCTCGCATGCAAAAACCGCAATAAATTGACCAAAAGTTTAGAACAATAATTTTACCGCTTATTTCAGCTCTAAAATTCTTTTTTAGAGTATCATTCCAATAAAAATTATGAGGTAAAAGAGAGTCGTCAGATTTTGATGCAGATTCCATCATTAAGAATCTTGGTGTGTCTAATGAATTAGATACAGGTTGAATTGGATTGTTGCCCGTACTATCTTCAGAACAGGAATTTACAAAAAATGTAAAAGCAACAAATGATATAAACAAGAATAATGTTTTCATAATTAAATCCTATGTATATATTGACAATTTAATGACACTTCAAAATGAAAAAAGTTTCAATTTCAAATATAAAACCTTAAAGGAAGTTCTTTTGATTTGGATATGCCAATACGAGTACTTGTTATTACATTTTGTTTTCTATTATTATCAATTATGTGGCAGGAATCTGAGCAAATCGAAAGGAAATTATGAGCAAGACCAAATCCAAATGCTTTTGCAATATTGCCAGGCCCGCTACAAAGCTTATCTTTTGGCACATTGCGTGCTCTATTAATTTTCATTGTTTCAATTCCTTCCATAGGGCTTATTTTTCTAATTAGAACAGCCGAACCTATGCCTTCAGGCTCGGTTACGAAATTGATGCAATGATGAACACCATAAATGAAATATACATATAAAATACCTCCTTCGGCAAACATTGGGGCATTCCTTTTGGTTAATCCTTTGTAAGAATGGCTTGATTCATCATCATTGGATAGGTAGGCTTCAGTTTCTGTAATTATTCCAGATAGTTTTTGCCCGTTATCCAAAATTCTTACCAATTCTTTGCCTATTAAATATGTGGCAACAATTACCGGCGAGTGCAGGAAAA
>JAUQWR010000445.1 GCA_030835065.1 Candidatus Kapaibacterium sp. | reverse complement strand
TTTTGTTTATTTTTTAGAATATATCTTGACTGATTAATTTGAGGATCTATTACACCTACAGTCTTCACTTCTTGAGCAATAACAGAATTAGCCCAATTCATACCACCATTATCTGAACGACGAATAATCGCTTGAGTATTAATATTTGATCTATTTTGCCATACAACATAAACTTCTCCATTTGGACCAACTGCAGGAACTGGTGATTGAGTACCTCCTGTGCCTAAAAGAGTATAAGTAGAAAATGATACACCTCCATCGGTAGAACGAGCAACAACAGGACCATCACTTGTTGTTTTAAATTTTTGCCATGCCACATAAATATTATCTTTATATGGTGAATTTTGATTGATATCGACAGTCATAGTATATCTATCATGGAAAGGTTGGGTATTGCTATTACCTGTTTCTACTGCAACTGCAGAGATAGGGTCGCCATTAAACCCACCATCCCAAGTACTGCCTTTATTTGTAGATTTTACGATAAATACGCCATTATCATCAGCAATCTTGCTGTCAGAATTTAACTGAGTAAATCCATAACAATAAAATGCATTTCCTTTGGTATCAAAACCAATACCCGGATCAAAAATTGTCATTGAGCCACTTTGTGGTGCATCAAAAAATACGCCTTTGTTTTTTGGGGTATTTCTATGAGCCCAAGTTTTGCCTCCATCTGTCGAAAACCAAGCACTCATTTTATATTCACCCCACATATATGCATTATCATTTGATGTTGCAATGATATTATTGGGATCTGTAGGATTGATAGCAATCCAAGTTTCGGATTGGGCATTATTACCGGGAGAAATATTAACTAATTCAAAGCCATCATCAGATAAAATTTTATCAGTTGGAGGATAATATTTTAATATTTCTGGTGGTACATAAGTATGCTTGACTTTGCCAAATAGAGGAAGATGTTTTGTCTTTTCAGTATTTTTGTCAAAGTCAGGTTTCATATAGAATGGCACAGCTTTTCTATACATTGTTTGCGAATTAAGCAAGTTCGCTGCAATTATAGCAAAAAGCATTGTCATCGTAAAAAATCTCTTCATGGCTTTCCCCATTTTTGTTATATAATCTTATTTTTAAAAATCTTTACAAATTAATAGTTTATTAGTTTTTATACAAATAAATATTATTAACAAAAGTAAATTTACTTACTTTATTTAACATTAAGACAATTATAAAAGACGTTTAGTTACAATTTTGAATCTAAGCCGGAGCCAATTAAGCAATACAAAGAATTCGACAAGGATTTATATAATTGATTGAGAAATGATATTTCGATAGGATGAATATCTGAATTTAACTTGAGTTTTACAAGTTCTAATTCTCGATTTGCATCTGAGAATTTTTTTAGTTTGCCATATATAATTTTTTTTCTCTTCATTTCAATCACCCATTCAAACTTATTGATTTTGTAATTGAAATAAATAAGTGTTTTTACCTAAAAAGGTTGTCCAAAATGGAACAGTAAGCATGATTTAATATAGAATATACTGTAGAGACAGGCCTAAGACCTGTCTCTAATTGAACAAACAAAAGGGGCTTTAACAGATTTTGATTAAAATTTCTTTTTAATTTATTGAGGAATATTTTCTCAATACCTGAAGCATCACTCTGAAATCTTTGGGATATTCAGCTTCGAAATGCATTTTTTCATTTGTTATTGGATGTAGAAAATCCAATGAGAAAGCATGCATAGTAATTCTTGAAATAATAGGTCGTTCCACATCATGTTTCTTCATATTAAATTTTCTTTTAATTGAAGAAAGCATAAACTCAGTGTTTTCTCCATAAAGATCATCAATTAATAAAGGATGACCCATAGCTGCTACGTGAGCACGCAATTGATGATGTCTGCCTGTTACCAGATTACATTCCACAAATGTGGAAGATCTAAATCTTTCCAATACAGTAATGATTGTAAGTGACTCTTTTCCTCTTGCAGATGGGATTACACCTGCCCCTCCAAATGGGTTTGGCAAAAGTGGAATATCGACATCAGTTTTATCTCTGCCGACAACTCCCCCAACTACAGCATGATAGATTTTGAGAACTTGTTTTTCCTGAAACTGAGTGTTCAAATTTTTATGAGTTTCAGGATTTTTGGCAAATATCATCAATCCACTGGTTTCTTTATCGAGACGATGAACAACAAAAATTTTACCATACTTATCTTCGAGTATTCTACTTAGGCATGGTATTTTTTTATTATATCTATCTGGAATAGTCAATAATCCCGCAGGCTTATTGAGTGCAAGCAAATCATCATCTTCAAAAATTATATCAAATTCGATATCTTTATACATTAAATATTGATCCTTCAGCTGAAATATAAGTATTATTCATCAACATTGCAATTGTCATAGGTCCTACACCACCAGGAACAGGAGTAATAGCATGAGCTTTTTCAAAAACTGCATGATAATCCACATCACCAACCACCCTCGAGCCTTTTGGATGATTAGGATCTTCGATTCTATTAATACCTACATCAATTACAGTTACATTTTCTTTGACATCTTCAGATTTGATAACTTCAGGCACACCTACTGCAGCAATCAATATATCTGCTTGTTTGGTATAATAGCTCAAATCTTTGGCTGCTGTATGGCAAATTGTTACAATTGCATTAGCTCTTGGATTTTTTTGATAGAGTAAATTTGCAACTGGTTTTCCGACTATATTGCTGCGTCCAACAACCACAACATGTTTTCCTTTTAGTTCAATATTGGATCTAACCAAAAGCTCAACAATACCGGCTGGAGTACAAGAAACAAACCCAGGCATACCTATCATCAATCTTCCTAAATTTTCGGGATGAAATCCATCTACATCTTTTCTAGGAGAAATGGCTAATAGTACTTTTACTTCATTAATTTGTTTAGGCAATGGCAATTGAACTAAAATACCATGGATAGAGGGATCGTTGTTCCATCTATTCACTAATGCAAGAACTTCTTCTTCGCTAGCACTTGCAGGCATTCTTTCGACTAAAGAATGAAAACCTAAATCTTCGCAAGCTTTTGCTTTGCTTCTGACATAAATCTGAGAAGCAGCATCTTCGCCCACCAAAAGGACTGCTAACCCTGGGCGAATGCCTCTGGAATTGATCAATTCCTGAGTTTTTTCCTTTATTTCTTGTTTAATTGTATCGGAAATTTTCTTTCCGTCGATAATCAGTGCCATAATATCCTCATAAATAATAATTACAAAATTAATGAATTTCCGCTATTTGTTGAAATTTTTTGAATAATAAACCGAAAAGCATTATTTTTATATAAATATTTTGGAGCTTTTATGGCAAAAAAGATTATTTCAGCTGCTATTGCAATATTTGTTGCATTCATTTTAGTGAAGATATTTTTCGCTATTTTGGGTTTGGCAATGCAACTTACTTACATTTTGAGTGTTATTATTATTACAGGCATTTTTGCTTTGCCTTTGTATATTATTATTAAAAAGAAATGGCTAAAAAATTAATAAGAAGGATAAAAACACCACTTAGCTGGTTGCTGGCGTTTATTGTGGCATTTATTTTTGTCAGAATGTTTATCAAATTGCTCGTTGGGCATTTTGATAATTCAATGCTTGGTGCACTTATTATTCCTGTTTTTATCTTTGCTATTCCAATTTATATTATTATTAAAAAGAATATTTTCAATTGAGGTGTTATATATGAAGAAATTATCTTTGGCTTTAATCTTGATTATTGTGTGTTCTGTCGAGTCTTTTTCTGTAGCTAATCAATATACAATCGATTTAGCTCGTGCATTTTCTAAAGATTTGTTCGATGCCAATGGTGTTCCCTATCTTTCACCTATGGTAGAAACTGTTAATGCAACTTCTAATGCTAGATTTTTTAATCAAGCGTATATTCCAACTAAAGTAGATAAACCTTATTTTAAGTTTGGTATCCACATGATGACGGGTTTTGTTGATAATAGCAAAAAATCTTATCATCCTACACTTCCAAATGAAAAATTTGATATAAATGTTATAACATCTGGTAAATACGGTACTGTTGATATTATCAATCAAAAAGTTAATATCAAAGATACAGCTGGCTTGATAAGTTATTTATTTAAAAATATTTTGTACGATGGATTACAACAAAATAAATTTAATATACCAAATGAAGCCTCTACAATTTTAGGTGGCGATACAACGCAATTGCATTTGGATAATCAGGCAATTCAAGATTTGGTAAAACAGCACCCAATCTATGGTTTTTTGCCTAAAGCATTACAAGATACTTTGTTAAATGCTCTTAAAGACGTTCCTGGATTTTATACTTTACCTGCAGGTGGCAATATGAGTACAATTTTTGCAGGTGTTCCACAATTGGAAATCGGATCTTTTTTTGGTACTGAAGCTTTAATAAGATTTATTCCTGAAGTAGATTTAGGTAAATATATCGGCAAATTTTCTTTTTGGGGTATCGGCCTAAAACATTCCATTAGCCAATACTTTTATGAGGAACAAACAGCAGTCGAAAATCCGGAAAATCCATGGGAAAGATCAAATCCGGCTCCTTTTGATCTATCAGTTCAGGCAGCTTATCAGAGAACTAACTTGAAAAACAAGGTTGGTGTTACAAATTCCAATCTCGAAGCACATGCAAATATTTTAAACTTTAATATAAATGCCTCGAAATCAATCCCAGATTGGTTTGATATTTATGCGGGTCTATCTTATGATATTATTAATATTGAAGCAGATTTCACTTATTATTTGCCTGTAGAAACACAAGCCCATTTAGGTCTTTTGCGTCGAGTTCCTAAAGACCCAAGCAATCCAAATAGCGAATATATTGTTTTAGGTCCTGAACCTCCTGAATATCCAGGAGATACTGAGCCACAAACTACTACTGTTTCATTAGAAGATAAATCTTTGAAATTTGCGTTTGGTATTTCTAAGAAAATTGGTCCTATTGCAGTATTCATTGATTATGGATTCAGCAAATTTAATATTCTTAGCGGTGGTATTGAGTACAGATTTTAATGAGAAAGAAAAAACACTTTTTAAATCTTACTAATGGAATTCAAGCATTAGTAAGATTTAATTTAAATATCGAAGA
>JAUQWR010000444.1 GCA_030835065.1 Candidatus Kapaibacterium sp. | reverse complement strand
GCTTAATATTCTTGAAATTGTTTAGCTCTTTACCATCTAGATCTATAATAGTAATTTCGATTGGATTATCGGAATTAAAATCTAATTTAAATTGGTTTCTGGCAGGATTAGGTGAAATCGAGATTAATATATCCTTTGGTGCAGGAATTTCTTTTGTTTTAGTCGATTCACTGTTTATTGTCTGTGATTCAAAATTGTTTTGTGATGCTAATGAGCTGAGTTTTGCGATTAATTCTTCAAATTTAGCAGCCTTTTCCTTTTCTCCTGATTCGGCATAATGCTCTTGAAGTACATAAGCTGGTGCAGCATATGTCATATTCAAATTTTTTGCTACATTATTTGAAAAAGGATATTTTTCGGAGTAGAAATCAAAATTGAGATAGTCTAGTCGGAATTTTGACCAATTTTTCTTAAGTGCAGCAATATTATCAAATGATTTAGCAGAATATTTATAAGCAAGCCCTGTAAGATATAATTTATCTTGAATCTTACTTGTAAGGTCCGGATGAAGAGTTAATGCAAAATAGATTGGTCTATTTGTATTCTTTTCAGTTAATTCTTTAAAGAATCTACTCATAATTATTTCCCAGTTTTTATCATCAGTGCTTTGTGGTTCTGGTTTGGAAATATTTGGCAGACCAACTTTTTCGAAAATTCCTTTTCTATAAGAATCAATCATTATCAGTGAAGAATTGAGTACTGTAACATCCTTTCTAATGCCAAGTACTGATTGAACCATCCACAATGGATATGTATCGTTATCGCCACCTGTAAAAATAATTGCATTGTTATCCAAAGACTGAAGTAAATTGTAGGCAAAATTGAGTAGATCAGGAGCAATTTCTCTTGTATTATACCATTCTTTTATAAAGAAATCTCTCATTTCTGGTTTGAAATTTACTTCGTAATAAACAATAAAATCGGGAGATAATTCGCTGTAATCTTGCTTTATGGAATAAGCTTTGAACAAATAATTCGAAAGTTCAAAATTATTGCCACCATTCCAATACATACAATAATTATATGTAAAAGAATCGGGAATATATTTTTTCATTGAATCGAGCAAATCTGTCATGATTTTTGATTTTACATTAAAATCTGTTTTAGAATCGAACATATTTCTGTATCGATTTGCTTTGAAATAATTGAACCATGCATTTTCGCTATAAGGATTAGTATTTATTTCTTTTTTCCATTCTTTAGCTTGATTATCATACCAAGAATAGTCATTGCAGTCTTTTGTAATTCTTAAAACTTCATTAGGCTGAGCAAAAGATGTGTATGTCATTATAAATAATGCCAATGCAAGTATTGTTGATTTAAGTAAATTCATAATGCACTCCAAATATTGATTAATATTTATTTTCTTTATAGGTACCTACATATACATATACTTAATATCATCTAAAAGGTTCATTTTAATTAATTTTACTTTAGAAAAAAAAATATTATGTTAAAAAATTGTAAAGATGTAAAATGCTTTACCGATAAATAAAAATATAGCGTTATGTAAATATAAGACTGGGCGGATTATGAAAAATAGTGTTGCTTTTAAAATTCTTTTACCTGCATCAATTGCGATTTTGGTGATTTTTTCATTAGCCGGATTCATTGTTACTAATTTAGTACTTAAAAACATGGAAAATCAAGTTCTTGACAAAAACAACCAAATTACTGAACAAATTTCTTCAATACTTGATACCGAAACAAGAAATCTAACTGACAAAGCAAAGATTTCTTGCTCATTATTAATGAATTATACTTTGGGTGCCGGAAGTCCTACTATAGGTGCAGCTACAAAAGTAGCTGACAAAACAATTCCGGATTTGCTTTTTGGTTCCAGACCAATTGCAAATAATTATGAAATAGTGGACAAAGTGGTGTCTTTTGCTGGTGTTACTGCTACTATTTTTGTAAAAAATGGAGATGATTTTTATCGAATTTCTACAAATGTAAAAAAAGATGATGGCTCGAGAGCAATTGGAACTACTTTGAATAAAAAGGGCAAAGCTTATGCAGCTATCAAAGAAGGAAAACCTTTCTATGGTGTAGTTGATATTTTAGGAAAAAAATATCTTACTGGTTATGAACCAATTAAAAATATACAAGGCGAAGTAATTGGTATTTGGTATGCCGGATTTCCTATCACCGGACTATCTAATCTGGGAAATCAAATTGCTAAAATGAGAGTTCTTACTAATGGTTTTGTTGCTTTGCTTGACGAAGAAGGTAAAGTGCTTTTCAAATCAGATAATATTGACAAAAATAATTTAGATAATATTATTAAAACCAATGATCCTGAATGGTTTATCAATAAAGACTCTGATAATAGTGCAAAATTTACTGTATTGACTGCATATCCAAATTCCGATTTAGCCTCTACAAGAAATGAATTGATATTCTGGATAGCAGTTGCTAGTTTAGTTAATATTTTTATTTTAATTCTTGTGATTGCATTAATTCTAAAACGCAAAGTTATTAATCCTGTCAAAGAATTAGAATCTGCTGCAGTAAAAATTTCTGAAGGAAAAGTAGATTTTTCAATTAATTACTCATCTAATGATGAATTAGGCAAAT
This sequence comes from Candidatus Kapaibacterium sp., assembly GCA_030835065.1. GTDB lineage: Bacteria > Bacteroidota > Ignavibacteria > Kapaibacteriales > UBA2268 > JAUQWR01. Next base: position 127 of record JAUQWR010000444.1, on the reverse strand, counting down.
TGGCTTTTGCTTTTACTTCAGTTGCCAAAACCCTAAATTCTTTATCTTCGGACGTAAATGAAATTATTGAAGCAGCATCCAATGGTGTATTAGACAAAAGAGCTGATTCATCAAAATATTCTGGAGC
>JAUQWR010000443.1 GCA_030835065.1 Candidatus Kapaibacterium sp. | reverse complement strand
ATTTGCCAAATCATATATTTATAAAGCTTTTTAAAAATTATCTAGATAATTTTTGAATTTTAGTATATTTTTTTGAAATTAAATGATTAAAACCATTTTTTAATAATAAAAAAGAAGCAGTCCTTTTGGGACTGCCTCTTTGTTTTGCTATCTGTTTATTATGATGCTAGTTGAATATACTTTATTTAAGGTTTTTACTAAAATAAAATATGAACCGGCACTCAAATTATCTAATCTTATGTTAGATAGTAATTTTCCATTTGATATTTCAATTCTATCAAGCGAAATTACTTTATTACCATTAATATCAAAAATATTAATATCAGCAAAATCATTTACTTCGGAGTTCAAATCAATATTGAAATAATTAGAAGCAGGATTTGGATTTATTGATAATTCGTTTTTGCTTAGTGCTTGAATTTCAACATCATTCACACCCGAAGATACATCCATATAAGCAAAGCCAATACCTGCAGTAAATAATGTGTTTGAAGATTTGTGAACTTTTTTAAGTCGAGTATTGAACAAACCATCGTTCATAGGTCTCCAAGAATTTGTACTGGTCTGAAAGAAGTAAACTCCGCTTGAAGTAGCTGCAACCAATACATTATTAACCAATTCAAGGGATTCAATATTGATTTTATTAGCTGCTTGGATTAGTTCAAACATTTGCTGTGGCTTTTTGACAGCAATATTTTGATCATAACCGGCACCATATACAGTACCATCATCTGATATAACAATAGATTTGCACATCAAACCAGGACCACTAATCCAAGCTCCATCAACAAAAGCTTTGATTCCATTTTTGGTAGCGATATAAACGTCTTCGTTTTTAGTGGCAATAGCGTTAATTACATCAGATGAATAGCTTTCGCCAAATTCTTCAACGAAAATTCCTGCTAAATTATATTTTTTTACATTTTTGCCAGTAGCAATTAATATACTAGTTGGAGTATATGCAAAATCAACAATATCATCTGTAAATAATGGAGTACTTAATGTTGGAATTTTTTGCCAAACTTGACCCTGATCTGTCGAAAAATATACAGCTTGGCTGATAAAACTTGCCACAATATTATCGTTGTAAGTTTTGATGATATTGCAATTAGTAAGTGGAGTTGAAGAACCAACGTATAATTTTTTGAATGATTTGCCTTTATCGGTAGATTTGAAAATACCTTCGGAAGCACCTATATACAAATTAGATTTAGAATCACTATTTATAGTCATAATGTTTTGATCTTGCAGACCATTGCCACAAAGAGTAGCTTGAGGATTGTCAAGTTTAAACCACCAAGTATCATCATCGCTAGTGCCATAATAAACAGTATTATTCACAACAGCAGCGGAATAGCCCGGATAAACTATTGAAGAATTGATTTTAGAATAAGTATAAGAACCAGAAGCCATTCTATAGAGTCCACTAGCACCAATGCAATAAAAATCATTATTAGAAACAAATACATCCATACACTTTTCGATTTTAGCACTTGTAATAGATGCCAGATCTTTTGCAATAAAAGTAGATCCATCAATATAAAGTCCAGCAATACTATTTGAATTGCTTACCATACGAGAAATGTTTTTTGCAGGTTTCAAAGTAGATTTTGTCCAATTTGAACCACCATCATTGCTTGTATAAATGGAATTATCAGAGCAAGCAGCATAGATAGTAGAACCAATTGATGTAAAAGCAGTAACCGCAGCAGAACCAATTGCTTTTTCTTCCCAATTTGCACCTTTATCTTTGCTGAATTTCATTGGCATAGAAGCAATAAAAATAGTTCCATTATAATAAAAGACGTCTGTGGTCATGTTATCATAAATTAGTGTCCAAGAGTCACCATTATTTTCAGACATATATAAGCCACCCTCAGAAATGAAAAATACAACATTCCCAAAAGCAGCCATTCGTGTAGCAGCAATACCAGACAAACCAGAATTTTTGGATTCAAAAAATGCAGAACCATTGTCGGCAACAAAAACACCCTGATCGTAAGTTGATATAAATACTCTGCTTGAATTTTGAGTCATAGCATAGGCAATTGTTTTGTCGGGCATAATCTGTTTCCAATCAGCAGAATATGCATTAGCAGCTACTAAGAGCAAAAACATTAAACTTGTAAAAAATTTCATATAAATCCTAAAATATTCATTAATAACATTTATAAAAGATACTAAATATTATTCTTTAATTAAAGTATTTTTTTGAAATATCGACTAACAATATTAAGATTATTAATGTAATTACAAAAAGGATGAAAAATTTTGTAAATTGCATTTTTACTGTGTACAATTTTGGAAGTTTTATATGGCAACTCCCGACACTCATGTAATTAAGCGTGCTCTACTCTCGGTTTCAGACAAGACAGGTCTAA
>JAUQWR010000442.1 GCA_030835065.1 Candidatus Kapaibacterium sp. | reverse complement strand
TGGTACGTGCTATAATTTTAGCACCAATAGCAGCCTGAATAATTACTTCGAACATTTGCTTAGGTATCAAATCCTTCAACTTAGTACAAAGTTTTTTGCCCCAATCGTAGGCTTTAGAGCGGTGGACTATAGAAGACAAAGCATCAACAGGATCACCGTTTAATAAAATATCAAGCTTAACCAGATCGCCTTCTCTGAAATCAATGAATTCGTAATCTAATGAAGCATAGCCTCTGGATACACTTTTTAGTTTGTCGTAGAAATCGAACACAACTTCAGCTAAAGGTAATTCCCAAGTCAGATCGACACGTTCTTCTGATAGATACTGAGTATTAATCAAGACGCCACGTCTATCCATACAAAGTTTCATAATATTGCCGATATATTCTGAAGGAGTAATAGTTTGAGCTTTGATGTATGGCTCTTGAATTTCTATTATTTCTACGGGAGGAGGCAACTGAGCCGGATTGTCGATAAAAATTACTTCACCGTTAGTCTTAAGCACTTTATATCTAACGTTAGGAACAGTAGTAACGATAGTTTCATTAAATTCTCTTTCCAAACGTTCCTGAACAATTTCCATATGCAGCAAGCCGAGGAAACCGCAGCGGAATCCAAATCCTAGAGCATTAGAAGTTTCGGGTTCGTATGTGATTGCTGAATCATTAAGTACGAGCTTTGCAAGGGATTCTCTTAATGATTCGAAATCATCTGCATCAGCTGGATAAATACCACTGAATACCATTGGCTTTACTTCTTTGAAACCCGATATAGGTTCAGCACAAGGAGCTTTTGCATGAGTAATAGTATCGCCCACTTTTGTATCGTGAAGGTTGCGGATAGATGCTGTTAAATATCCAACATTACCAGCAGCAAGCGACCCGGTGCGCTGGCGTTTCATATAGAGTACGCCAACTTCTTCTATATCATATATCATGTCGGTAGCCATAAACAAGACTTTATCGCCTTCTTTGATCGTTCCGTCGAATACTCTCATATTAACGATAACACCACGATATGGATCGAATATAGAATCATAAATTAATGCTTTTAGAGGAGCGTTGGGATCGCCTTTGGGCGGCGGAATTCTATCGACAATGGCTTCGAGAATTTCTGCGACGCCAGTACCTTTTTTTGCAGAAGTAAGAAGCATTTCATCGTCTTTGCAGCCGATAAGATCTCTAATTTGTTTTTTTACACTTTCGATTGTTGTTTCAGCACTTGGCAAATCGATTTTATTAATTACCGGGATAATCTCCAAATCGTGCTCGATTGCCAGATAAAGATTGCTTATAGTTTGTGCTTCTATGCCTTGTGTGGCATCTACTACAAGTATAGCACCTTCGCAGGCAGCCAATGAACGTGATACTTCGTATGAAAAGTCCACGTGGCCCGGAGTATCGATAAGGTTAAGAGTGTAATCAGTGCCGTCTTTAGCTTTATAATCCATCTGAATGGCGTGAAGCTTGATGGTAATTCCTCTTTCTTGCTCGAGGGGATTATCGTCAAGTATTTGGTTCATAACCATTTCACGCTCTGTCACTCTGCCTGTTTTTTCCAGTAGTCTATCAGCGAGTGTAGATTTGCCATGGTCTATATGAGCAATTATACAAAAATTGCGAAAATTTTTCATGAATTCTTAATCAAATTTATAATATTTACAAACTTCAAATATAATAAACCTTTGCCAAATTAACAATTTAAATTGATTAATCAAGCCTAAGTATAATATCAGACAAATGAATAAAACAAGAGACTAATCTATTTTTCGAACTCAAAATTAAGCTGAATTACACCATTAGAAAATTTTATAAAATCTACTAAGTTCATTTTGCGTGCAATTCTGCTTCTGAATAATTTTATACCCGAACCAAGTATTATCGGAATATAAGAAATAATCATAGTATCAATCAAGTTTGCATCATATAAAACAGAATTGATTTTTTCGCCACCGATCACCCAAATATCTTTGCCAGATTCTTGTTTGATTTTGGATACCAACCTTACGGGATCATGTGCAATTTCGACAAATTCATTGCCAGAGTAGTCTGTATTTGTGCTGAATACGTAATTTTTATAAGATTTATAGGGAAATTCTATATCGAAACCGAGTACCTGCTCGTAGGTGCTGCGTCCCATTAAAGTAGTATCAATGCTCTGAAGAAATTTTGAATATCCATAGTCATTATCTTCAGTTGGCGGATTAATATCTAACCAGTCTATACTGCCATTAATATCTGCAATGTATCCATCCAGCGAACATGCTATATAAGAAATAAGATTTCTGCTCATATTTTATCCAAAAAAAATGGTCGAATTAATTTAGAATTAATACGACCATTAGAGTTAATTATTTATGTGTTTATTTGAATCTTACCATCTTTTCTAAATAGTACTTCATTTTTGAATCTACTATCTGATTGAATTTTTGATTTTTATACGATAATACTTGATTGATTTTAGTATTAATTTCTGTGCTTTGAATAGCCCCGCGAGCAGTGAGTTCAACTTTGATTTGGCCTTTGCCTACTGTAGCTGAATCCACATTTACAAATTCCTCGATACCAAAAGTTAAAATCTTTTTTTCATCAGTTTTTAGATTCTTTAAATCGGCAATCATAGTAAATGTTTTTGTATCGAAATCTTTTAAAGTAGTAATGGCAGTATCTAAATAAAGAACATTATTTATATAGATTTTATAAGGTTTAACCCACGAAGAGTCGATAGCAACCCTGTTGATAGGCAAAATATTTTTGAGCGGATCTGCGAAAGAGCTCAAAAAATCATCGCTTAAACCTTTAAACCATATGAATTTTTGTATTGAGTCTCTAATTCCAGTTTCAGGAGAGCTTATATATTGGCGTCTATCAATAAGATTTTCACCATCAATTTTAGCTACTTCGAAATAGGGAGAATAAGTTATGTCGAAATTTAAACCATTAGGACAAGAAATTTGAGTAAAATCCTTTAAATTATAAGGAGGAACGCCTTCATCATCTTGAGTATAATAATGAACTTTTTTTGTTCCATCGGAATAATCGTAACTTAGGGAGTCGAGCGAGACCGAAAGAGTAATGAAACCATTTTCGGGCATTGCTGGTGCTTCGATAGTATAGTAATAAGTAATATATCTTTGAAATCTGATTGTATCGCCTGTTTTGAAAATACGCGAAACATTGGTAGTATCAGTTAAAATATATTTATAATAAACATTAGTCAAAAATTTTGGAGCAATTTTGAAGTCCAAAACTTCTTGTTTTTTTTCTTTTTCATCAATACTTTTCTCTTTTTGAGAGAAAGAGCTATAAGTCAAAGCAAACAAGCAAATAATCATAATAAAAAGATTTTTCATTTTACGCCATCCCGTTAAATTTCACAACAAACAACATAAACGCAGCGATGGTCATACCATCCCAAATTTCGCCCGAAGCAATTTTTTCGAAAATCTGCTCTTTGCTAAGAGCTAATATTTCAAATTCTTCGCTTTCGTCGGGTTTTGAATCTGTAAAATTAATATTTTTTGCGATAAAAACATTACAAATCTCGTTGGTAACACCATTAAATGGATTAAAAATGCCAATCATTTCTAAATTATCTGCAACAACACCGAGTTCTTCTCTCAATT
>JAUQWR010000441.1 GCA_030835065.1 Candidatus Kapaibacterium sp. | reverse complement strand
TGCAATGCCTTCAAATCCAATTGATTCAATTTCTAATTCTATTGTTTTTTCGATATGTGCCATATTATTCAATAATTAACATTTTAGTTGTTGATTGCATTTCTGAATTAAAGTTTAAGTAAAATACATTTCCATAGGTTGAAAGAATTGATTTATTCAATTCTAAAGATTGCTCAGGAGTCAATTCTAAAATTAATTGACCCAAAGCATTGAATACTTTAATGTTTTTTATATTAGGATCAGTGATTGAAATAACTGATTTTTCTTTCATAGGATTTGGTGTGATTGTTATTTTATTTTCAATATTGTCTTGAATTGAATTTAAAGTACCCAAAACCTTTAAATTGAAAGTATAGCTTTTGCTATCAGAAGTATTTACTTTAAGAGTAGCTATTTTATCCTGATCTGTAGATTTTGAGATGCTGATTGGAATAGAAAACGAAGAGAATGCAGGAATTTTGGGCATAGTAATGTAATTTGGAATCGCGAAAAATTCTTTGTCGGTTCCTTCAAGACTAATTGAACTTATTTCTGCTTCTTTACTACCCAAATTATATATGAAAATTTCATGATTCAATTCTGAGTCTTTATCATTGAAGAATTGAACAAAATCAAATGAATTATCTGTCTTAATTGAATCTGGGAAATCAGGATTTTCGGCAAAAGAGAAAATTCTATTAACAAATTCAGGATGATCAATAAATGGATTTCTATTTTTTTGCAATTTTTCGATTTCATCACATCTTTTTCTTTCTGCATCATCAACAGGATCTATCAACATAAATTGGCGAAGAGCTTCTTCGTGCTGTTTATTAAGGAAAGTCTGTCCTTGCAAGCTATTGTTATATCTTACGAAGAAATAGAAAATACTTCTGGCTACATTACCTTTATGAGAATCTCTTGGTTCGAATACTAATGTACCATATTTATTGTTACCTAATTTTGAGCCGCCATCAGAATAAGAAGGCGTGCTGACTACAAAATCGAAAGGCAAATTAGCACGTTTAGAATTAGCAATTTCATAAGATGGATAAATATGGAATATATCACTTTTTTGAGGTTCATTTTCAGCACCATAAGCTTGGGGCCAAGTATGTTCGGTGTTGAATTTAGTGGTATTTACATCAGGAATACCATCAGTTACAACTTTTCTACCAGTATAAACACATTCAACTTCACCATTAACATTATCGATTGCACCCCACATTTCTATTCTAGCATCTTTATAAGACAAAGAAGTAGAAGTAAATGTTTTGGTTTTAAGCCAATCAATTAATTGTTTGCCATAGAGATTAGCAGATCCTGAATAGTAATCGCCTTGAAATTGAAAATTTGCAACAAGAGATATTGCGATATCAAATTCATTATAATTCTCTTTAAGGTGAATATAAATAACGCCTTTTTCACTTGTATTTTGATTGTGATAAGCACTAATATTAAAGCTAAAAGAAGAGTTTGGACTAATTAATGTCGATTTTTCTATTTCAGGTACATTAAAAGCTTTTGAGCCAATATATTTTATATTAATTATTTGTACTTGATGATTTTCAGCTTCGATCTTAATTTCTTTTGATGTATTTGAATTTGTTAAAATATTGCCAAAATCAATGATATTATTTGTCTTAACAGCAAATAAAGGACTCGAAACAAGCAAAAGAGCAATAAACAGTTTAGTAAATTTCATATATACTCCAAAAATTTATAATTACAAAATTACTTAAATCAGACGAAACTATCGTCAATATTATGGATAAAAAAAACGCTGTATTGAAACAAACAGCGTTTTTTTGAATTTATATAATCTGAATGGTTATTTGCTATTGAAGATTGGGGAGGCAGCAACATTGCCATAGCAATATATTTCAATATTTGGCATTTCTGGAGAATTAGTTTTTACTTTGATTGTGCCACGATAATAACCTTGAGTTTGTGGAATTGTAGTTGCTATGATCTCGTATTCTTTGCCAGGTTTGAGTACCATACCTTCTTTAAGATTTGATTTTAAAGTTTCGGGGGATACTTCAACACTCGAAAGAATCACGTCTTGGTTTGTATTGTTTTTGATAAAGATTTTCTTTTCGGCAGATTTACCAACCTGCATTTGATCGAAAGAAATAA
>JAUQWR010000440.1 GCA_030835065.1 Candidatus Kapaibacterium sp. | reverse complement strand
GAAAATGGAACTAGCAGGCTTCTAAGCGATTTATTAGGTTTAAAATTTATTTCCACACTCATACCCGATAAGAAATACACAGAAAAAGGTATGGGAGTAATCGCTGAATATGATAAGCCTTATAGTATGAATGAATTTCTGGAAAAAATAAATCAAATTTGCTGCTCACCAATTCGTTATTGTACTGGGAGAACTAATCAAATCAGACGAGTTGCAATTGTGGGCGGAAGTGGAAGCTCTTTTATTGACCAAGCACTGATGGCTAATGTCGATGCATTTATTACTGCAGACCTGACGTATCATATGTTTCATGCATGTAATAATAAAATTATGCTTGTAGATCCAGGTCATTACGAAATGGAGCAATTTATTGCAAATGCTTTATCAAAATTGCTCAAAAATGAATTTACTAATTTGGATATAATGGCTAGTAGTGCTTATACCAATCCGGTAAATTATTTCCCAGCCGAGGATTATCAGGCAAAACAAAAAATGAATATAAGTAATTATCAATTATAATTTGGGTTATTCGATGGAATCAAAAATGCATTATCTCGCCGCTCTATCATTTATTGATAGCGAACTCGACGAATTGCAGGAGGAATTTGGGGATCTACCGGATCAAGTGCACGGAAAATTAGAAAATCTCGAAAGAGCTAAAGCCATTGTTGACGAAACTCGCGGTATTCTCGACGAAATTAAAAATTTTGTTGCTACTGCTAAAGTTACTTTGGTCGAACTTAAAGAAAAGGAAGAAGCCCTCGCAAAGCAGCAGTTCCTTGTTAGAAATAACAAAGAATTTGATGCTATTACTAAAGAAATTGACCATTTGAAGCATGAGCACGAAAGCTTATCTACTCGTATGCGTACTGAAGGATTGAAAGAAGAAAATATTAACCGTATTTTGTTAGATCAAATCAAAGATCAAGAAAAAGCTCAAGAAGAATATGACGATAGAAAAGCTATGCTCGATAATATTGCTAGCGACCAAAATGATACTGTCAAAGATTATAACCGCAAAAGAAAAACTATTGTTTTGACTTTAGATCAAGATTATGTTCAAGAATATGAAAGAATTAGAAAATTTCATAAAGATGCTGCCGTTCAGGTACGCAAAAATTCTTGCTCTGGTTGTTTCAGTTCTGTGCCTTCTCAAAAAATTGTAGAATTGAGAAACAATCCTGAAAAGCTTTTCTTATGCGAAAATTGTGGTAGAATTCTTCTCGATGAAGAACTATATTTCGACGAATCTTTGCTCGATAATATTTAATATTAGAATAAATAAGACTAAAAAGTATCCTTTTCTTTTAGATTTGGATACTTTTTTTTATAATCTGGTTTTGATAACTTATTTAAAATCAATCAAAGAATGATACGTCTTAATTTTATTGTATAAAAATATTATTTTTTCTTTGAATGTATTGATTTTTACAATATTTTTGTATGATTGTTATATGTTTGTTTTTTGTGTAGTAGTGTGATGTTAGATTGGTTTTATTTGCTATTGGTTGTGATATTTAGTTATTTGTTGGGTTCTTTTCCATCGGCTGTAGTAATAAGCAAAAGTTTCTTTGGCTTTGATATACGCGAAAAAGGCTCAGGGAATATGGGTTCCACCAATGCATTCAGAATTTTAGGTTGGAAATGGGGGATTTTGGTTCAGGTTTTGGATTTGCTCAAAGGTATTTTAGCAGTAATTGTTGTTGCTAATTTATTAGGACAAGACATTCATGTTCTATCTAACTCTTATTTCGAAGATCTTACTGTCGTTAAGATTATTGCCGGTATTTCGGCTGTAATTGGGCATGTTTGGACTTGCTTTGCCGGTTTTAAAGGTGGTAAAGGTATTAATACTGCAACTGGTATGCTTATTGCAATTGCTCCTATTGATGTGAGTATTGCTGTGGGTATATTTATTCTTGCTGTTATTTTCTCAGGTTATATCTCTTTAGGCTCTTTGGCTGCTGCTTTTAGCTTGCCTTCTTCGATGTTTGTCAGATATAACTTGTTTCATGTTGATATCCCCGGATACCAAATTCTTATCTATTTTGCGTTAGTTCTTACTCTTCTTATTTTCTATACTCATAGAAGCAATATTAAACGCTTGATGAGAGGCGAAGAGAATAGATTTGCTAAACTCCAACTCGTTAAAGTATTTAATTCGAAAAATAAGTAATGACTATGTCAGATAAAAAATTGAAAATAGCTGTTCTTGGAGCTGGAGGCTGGGGAACAGCTCTTTCATTAATTGCCTCCGAAAAGAATGAGGTCTTGATTTGGACTCACGAAGTGCAAACTGCTAATGAAATTAATAATTTGCATAGCAATTCTGTATATCTTAATGGTGTTGAACTTCCTCATTCGATTAAAGCTACTAATGATTCGAGCGAAATTAATGATGCTGATTATGTGATTAATTGCATTCCAACTCAATATATCAGAGATGCTGTTTCTAAATATGATCTAAATTTAAGAGATAAAATTCTTGTTAACGGATCCAAAGGAATCGAAAAGGATTCATTACTAAGAATTTCAAATCTTTTTCAGGATATCAGTGGAATCAGCCCTGAGCAATTTTGTGTAATCACCGGACCCAGCCACGCAGAAGAAGCTGCCCGCAGAATGCC
>JAUQWR010000439.1 GCA_030835065.1 Candidatus Kapaibacterium sp. | reverse complement strand
TTGATAGATAAAGATGGAGCTAGTTCATATTCAAACGAAATTGTTCTATTTGTTGAAAAGGATACAAGTTTATCGATTAGTGAATTTGATACTGAAATTTCATTTGATGTATTCAACAACTCAAGCCTAATAAGGATTTCTTCTTCAATCCCAATTGATTTTGATTTGAATTTATTTACTTATGATGGAAGACTTGTCGAAAAAATTAAGAATTATAGCAATTTTGTAGGTGTAGATGAGATTTCTCTATTAACTTGCTTGAAGCAAAAAGGTGTCTATTTTATAGAATTAAGATCAAAAAATAAGAGAATAATAAGAAAACTTGTAGTCAATTAAGTTAATAAGCAATAATAAATAGTAAAAAAAGGATGCTTGAGTTGTATTATATTGACAATTCAAGCATCTTTTTAAATAAGTATTATTCTATTTGGAGAAATTTTGAAAATATTAATTACAAAATTCTTTTAAATTGCTTATCCAAATCGAACATTGAAAATTCTAATATTACGGGCCTACCATGAGGACAAACATAAGGAACAGTACACTTAAATAGCGAGTTTGCTAAATTTTTCATTTCAGACTGATTAAGTTTTTTTCCAGTTTTAATTGCTGACTTGCAGGCATAGGATGCTGCAATTCTATCTCTATTATTAGTAGCTTTAATTTCCAAATTCTGAGAGTAGTCGTCTAAAATTTCAATAAGAGATAGTTCTTCGTGTCCATTTGGAATATCCCCCGGGACAGCAATTATTTCGATATTATTTTCATTAGTATAAGTGAAATTAAATCCTAATCCTTTAATATCATTTTCAAGCTCTTTCAAAATTGGCAAATGTGAAGGGCTCAATTTGACTATAACAGGGAATAGCAATTCTTGAGAATATGCAAATTCTTTATTCATGGCTTTGATAGCTTTTTCGTAAAGAACTCTTTCGTGCGCGTTATGTTGGTCTATTACTAAAATACCATTTTCGGTTTGAGTGAAAATATATTTATTGTGCATTTGCCAATACATATTTTCAGGTTTATCAAAGTCGTTATCAAAATGAATATTTTTAACATCTTGGCTGCCGAAAATAGCATCAAAGCCAGTTAATATTTTATCAACATTTGAATTCTGAGTTTCAGTAAATTTATTATCAAATAAATTATTGAATCTTTCATTATGTTGGTTGTTATCAAAAAAACCGGAGGAAGCAAATTGAGAAGATTTGAAATCGTTTCTATTAGACAAAATTTCGCCAGTAAATCGGTTGACCAGCATTTTTTCTTCAATTCCATTATCATTTTTGATGCTAACTTGCTCGAATGGATTATATAGTTCACGTTCAACAACATCAATACTAGGAGTCATATTGTATTGCTGCAAAGTATTTGAAACAGCTTTTCTTATGGCATTATAAATTAATCTTTCATCTTCGAACTTAACTTCATGTTTTTGAGGATGAACATTGACATCAACCAATTCATAATCAATTTCAATAAAAAGAATAAAAAGTGGTTTGTAATTCTTTTCAATAAGATGCTCAAAAGCTGAAAACACTGCATGGCTAAGGCTTTTGCTCTGAATGTTTCGTTTATTCAAAAAGAAATATTGGTGCATTGAATTTTGTTTTGCAAGATGAGGCTGACCAATATATCCCCAAATTCTAAGTATATCTGAGTTGTAATCTACTTTCATCAGTCCATTATCGAGCGAAGAACCCAGAATATCAATAATTCTTTTTTCGATATGAGATGGCTGAACGTCAAAAATTTTAGTATCTTCATCATAGAATGTAAATCTGATATCAGGATTAGATATAGCAAATCTCATCATTGTATCAGAAATGTATCTAAATTCAGTCAAATCAGATTTTAAGAATTTTTTTCGAGCAGGCACATCATAAAAAAGATTTTTAACTAAAATTTGGGTACCATTATCCATACTAAAAGGTTCGATACTAGGTTCAGAATTAGGCGAAGACAACAATCTCCAGCCAATTTCATCAAATTCACGTTTAGTACGAATTTCTATATTAGCAACAGAAGAAATCGAAGCCAAAGCTTCGCCACGAAAACCGAAAGTCATAATACGTTCTAGATCTGCCTGAGTTTTAATTTTGCTAGTAGCATGACGTTTAGGAGCTAGAGCTAAGTCTTCTTTGCTCATACCGCAACCATTATCGACAACATGCATTAATTGCTTGCCAGCACCTCTAACCACAACAGCGATGGAATCTGCTCCGGCATCTATAGAATTTTCGACAAGCTCTTTAATTACAGATTCAGGACGTTGTACTACTTCGCCAGCAGCTATTTGATTGGCAATATAGTCCGGTAATATATTAATTATATTATTATTCAATGTTTACACTTAATTAATTTACTAAAACAAACAAATAAGACGAAAAAACAATTTAATCAATTTTGAATCAAATAAAAAAACAATAGTATAAACATAACAAAACAAAGGGGAAAGTGATTATGAACAAATATTCAATTTTAATATATACGAAAATCATGAAAAAAAATATGTTGAAATTGAAAAAAAGTATTTGTTTTTTAAGAAAATTTTTACAAATTAGAAGTGAAATAATTAATAAATAATAACTGCTATATGTAATGAATTACTTTTGCAGGCAAATAAATAAGTATATTTAATACCTCTCCAGAAATCATTCCGGAGACAAGAATCAACTGTAATTTTTTTTATTGGAAAATTGATGAATAATTGATTATGGATATATTTTTTTTCTCAACAACATGGAGTTTCACAAACAATGAGCCTAAGTTTAATAGGTAAATCAATTAGTGAATCACCGACCCTAAAGCTCAACGAAATAGCAGCTATTTTGCGAGCCAAAGGCGAGCCGGTAATTCATTTAGGAGGCGGGGAGCCCAAGACAAAAGCTCCTCTTGATGCAATTTTGCAAGCAGTCTCCTTACTTAATAGTGCAGAAGTAAGATATACACCTGCTGATGGTATTCCAGCATTGAAGCAGGCAATAATTCGTTACACTGATGAA
>JAUQWR010000438.1 GCA_030835065.1 Candidatus Kapaibacterium sp. | reverse complement strand
AGAATCAAAAAGAAAATGGATGGATATTTTGCTAGATTGGATAAGATAGAAAATAAATACAAATCCAAAATTCAAAATTTATCTAAGAATATAAGCCTTGCACTGCCACATGAATTTAGAACTTCATTGATTGGCATTTTAGGATTTTCGAATGAAATTTTCAATATGACCAAATCTACTTCAAAGCTAAGCCAATATCAAATCGAAGATATTAATATGATGATTCAATCAATTTTATATTCAGGAAAAAATTTAAATCGTATGGCAGAAAATTTTCTTTTGTATTCTGAATTACAGATGATAGAATCAGATCCGGAAAAGAAAAACAGAATTAAGAATTGTTCGATTGCTAATCCAATAGAAATTATAAATGAAATAATCGAAAGCTTAACGATCGATAACGAGAGATCTAATGATATTGAGATAGAAATAGAATATTCAGTATTATCAGTGTCTTACTTTCATTTCTATAAAATAATATATGAACTAATTGATAACGCTATAAAATTTTCATCTAAAGGTGATAAGATTTATATAAGCGCTAAAGGCTCAGAGTTTAAGATGAATTATGAAATAGTTGATGCTGGACGTGGTATGACCAAAGACCAAATTGACCAAATTGATGCATATGTCCAATTCGACAGAAATATATATGAACAACAAGGAGCGGGATTAGGTCTGTCAATTGCAAAATCTTTAGTCGAATTTTATGGCGGAGACTTTGTAGTGTGCCCTAATGTGGAAAAAGGAATTACTGTTAGGTTTGATTTACCGATAAAATAAATATGAAAACTATAGCCGAAAATGATATCAATTTGAAATCTACTCTTAGCGAGTTGAGATTGTTTGATGCTCAGGTTGATATTAGCGAAAGTACAGCATCAGTAAGGCAGATGATGAATTTATATCCAATGCTTCCAGGTGTGATTCTTATGGATGGAAAGCAATACATTGGCATGATTTCAAGAAAATGCCTAATAGAAAGCATGAGTAAATTGTATTCTCATGATCTTTATACTAAACGCTCTATTGGCTTTTTATATAATGAACTTGATAATAATGATGAATTTGTTTTAGGCTCCAACATGATGATTGTTGAAGCTATTCAAAAATTTATTGCCCAGAGAAGAGAACTCTTTAGCGAGCCTATACTAATTTCTTTCGGTAACGGTACTTATAAAATTCTGGATAGCTCCAATTTGCTTGTTGCTCATTCATATTTAAATCAAATTGCTATGAATGAGTTGAAACAAGCTAATGAATTGAAGTCTGAAATGCTTTCTATTGCTGCACACGACTTGAAAAATCCTTTGAATACAATAATCAATTTGACAAGAATTGTTAAGGCTTTTTCTAAAGATATTGATGCTGAAGCCTATTGTATGATTGGTGAAATTGAAGAAACTTCGGAGCATATGCTTAAATTGATTATGGAGCTCCTCAATTCTACCGTTATTGAATCCGGTAGAATAGAACTTAGGAGACAAATTTTTGATGTGGCAGATCTCATTGGGGCTATCGTGTATCAAAATAGGACATTGGCTGAAAATAAAAATCAAACTATCAATTTTCATTACAATTCTGATGAATATCACTTTACTAATGGTGATGCTTTAAAACTAAGAGAATCTTTCGAAAATATTTTAAGTAACGCAATTAAATATTCAAAGTATAATTGCGAAATTAATGTAAAACTTAAAAGAGAAGGAAGCCGCTTATTCTTTTCGGTGCAAGACTGCGGACCAGGGCTTACGCAAGAAGATATGCGCAAGTTGTTTGGCAAGTTTCAACGTTTGTCGGCTGTCCCTACTGGTGGAGAATCTTCCACAGGTTTGGGATTATATATTTGCAAGCAAATTATCGAGATGCACAATGGCAAAATTCATGTCGATTCTAGTTTAGGCATCGGCTCTACTTTTTGTATTGAATTAATAGCCGAAGATATAAGCTTATAATATAATTAACAAATTGAAATTATTGGGTAAATTTATTTTATTAAATGATTTATCGAATTTTTTTTAAATAATTTTAAATATTTTTCGTATTTTTAAATCGTAGCATAAAGTGACTTTCCTTTTTTTGAAGGGAACTGTTTATTATTTATAAGCAAGTGACCTGCTCCCGGGGGGTGCACTGATTTTATGACCACAATTAATAGATAAATATGCGAAAAAGAAAGATAATTTCTTGTTGCTTGGGCTTAGCCATGTCTTTTGGTTTTGCCAAGGCACAGCTTATTGAAACCGATTATTATTATGGCACTCGTGAATATGCCGTATCTAAAGATTTGTTTGATAATTCTTTAATCAGAAAATCTGAATACAGGCTTATTGAATTAGTTAAAAAAGAAAAGTATTCATCGGCACACGACAAATCGATTTTGCTTCAGGCTGATATTGATTTAATAAGTGGCAACCATAATATTGCTTTGGGTATGCTTGGCAATTTTATTAAAGAAAGAAGCAATTCGCCTTTAGTGCCTTTCGCAGAAATTCAAAGAGCATATATTGAATTTGAAAGAAAAAAATATTCTCAGGCAGAAGTATATTTCCAATTGGCTCAAAAATCTGCCGAATCGGACTTTAAGCTAAGACAAGATACTATATATAAAGAACTTGCACATAATGCAATTTATTGGCGGGCAATTTCGCTCTGCCAGCAGGGCAAATATTTGGATGCTATTCCTGTATTTGAACAATTAGTTTCAGAATATCCTAATGGCAATTTTGCTGATGATGCTCTTTTTGCTTTGGGTACTATTGCTGAAGTAAAT
>JAUQWR010000437.1 GCA_030835065.1 Candidatus Kapaibacterium sp. | reverse complement strand
GTGAATGTACATCCAGAAGTTTATGTACGTTATAAGATTTCAGGTCCATTGCCAATAGACAATCCAAATTACAAGACAATCTATGAAGCAATCGAATCTGAATCATTACCAAACAATACTTTATTCAGACTTAATCCTCAGCCAGTAGGAAACAACGTTCGTTGCTTAATGCCAGCAGCTAAAGGAATAGCAGCACGTTATGATGGTGCATTAGATTTAGCAACAAATTGGCAGCAAATCACTCCTGGGGAATATGTATTAGAAGCTGAAATGGTTTTACCATCAGCTAATAATTTCACACAATCTTTGCCATCACAAACCTTCAAAATTGCTTTGGCTAATGACTTGGCAGCATATAAAATTATGCTTCCTGCTCTTAAAGCATTCAAAAAATATCCTTTAGGTGGTTTTGCAGGTGTACCCCTAAGAGTAAAAATGAGAAATGTTGGTATCAATAATGTTACAAACTTCTCAGTTACAGCTAAAGTTTATGCAATGTCAAATGGTCAGATGGTTTATAACCAAACAAAGACATTTGATTTAACTGCTAATCCATTAAAGACAGGCGACTTCTACGATGTAGATTTCCCATCGTATATACCTAGAAATATAGGTGAATATAGAGTAGTTTACGAATCAACTTTAGATAATGCTTTAGATGAAAATATGTCGAGTAATAGCTTGCCTTTTGCAGGTTCATTAGATCATATTTTTAAAGTTGCTGAAGAAATTGAAGTAGAAGCTATTTCTGTACTTCAACCAACCGGTCAAATCTATATAAATAGGCCAATAAGACCTGTAGCAACATTCCAAAATAATGGTGTTTACGACGTTTCAAATGTTCCAGTAAGATGCAGAATATTATACAATGGTGTTCCTGAATACGATGAACAAATGATTTTGTCTGAAATTCCTTCATCTGGAATAAGTCGTTCAAATGCATATTTCCTTGCAGATTTTATACCATCAAAAGTAGGACAGTATACAATAATCATATCTGACTCAGTTGCTGGCGATAAAAATACAGCAAACGATTCTTATACTACAACATTTGAAGTAATTGGTGCTTTAGCCGGCAACTATACAATTAGTGCAAACGGTACAGGTACAAATAACTTCAAGACAATCCAAGATGCTGTTAATGCATTATATGAAAGAGGTGTTAGCGGTCCTGTTGTATTTGAATTAACTGATAGTTATTATGAAGTAGGTACGCCTGCGGTATTTGATATTCCTGCTTTAGATTTTAGATCAAATATTATTGGTGTCAATAGTACAAATACAATCACATTTAAACCTTCTGGCTCTCGTAGTGTAGTTCGTGGTGGTGTTACAATTAAGATGATTTCTGAATCTGGTGTAGGTATGTTGTTTGGAAATTCAATAATACCTAACAATAGTTTTGCTGCAGTTTTAGGAGTAAGTTCAAAATTATATAACAAATATTCAAAATCAGCTGGTTATATTATTTGGGACGGTGGCTCACAGAAAGCATTTAAATTAGCTTTAGAAACAAATAATAGTTTCCGTGCACCTATTTACATTGGAAATGGCACAAGCAACATTTCAATTAAAAATTGCTTGATCGAAAATGCTATGCCAAACAATGTTTCTTGGGCTACTTCCTTGCCATTAACTAGATATAATTCTACTGCTCAAAAATTTGAATATGAAGATGATCAGACAGCTTTTAGAGCATATTCCGCTGGTATTGTTATACGAAACAAACCACCGATGAACGAAATTGAAAAAACTTCTGCAAATACTTACAAATTAGATACACTTGTAATTACAAAGAATGTTATCGAAGGCAATGAAATCACAGGTTTTGGTTATGGTATCGTATCATTAGGTATTGGTCCATTGCAACATGTTGGAATGCTTTCAAACATGCGTTACTATAATACTGGCAATACAATCAAAAACAATATTATTTATAATGTTGCTAAAGCTGGTATTTTCTTAGGTTTCGAAGAAAAATCTGATGTAATGTACAACAGAGTATATAACGTCAACGGTGTTGCAAACACTTATTCTGCTGGTATAGTAGCAGGTGGCGAACAACGTAGTGGTTGGTTTGGCTATAATAACGTTGCTGTTAATATTAGCTCAAATGAAATCAGCCAAGTTGCTTCATCAACAGAAATCAATGGTGTATTAGTTTATCAATCCAGTTTTGATTTGCAAAATCCAGCTGGTAGTGATGTAACTAGATTCCCTGATGTTAATGAATCAATGATAGTTGCAAATAACTCAATATGGGGATTTGTACCTGGTAATGCATCAACAAATCGTTTCGGTGTAAAATTAACAACAGAAAGAAATACAACAATTTCTAATTTGTTTACTCGCGAAATAACACCTATAAATAAATTATATTCAACACGCAACGACGTCATTGCAAACAATACAATTATTATTGATGGCGACGCTGGCGTTTTAAATACTGGTTTGATTGCAGGTGTTGCAATACTTAATGCTAAGGGTACTACATTCCAAAATAACGCAATTGCTATATTGGATAATGATATTGATGCAGCTAATGAAGTTTGTACAGCTTTATTATATGCAGGTATGATGCCAGGTGCTGGTAGCTTATCTTCAGATAGAAATGCTTTCGACCTTACTAATGCTGCTAACACTGTTAGATTTGTAAATACTGATGCTAATAATAACATTATTACATTAGGCTATGCAAATGAATATAAGACTATGGATCAATGGACAGCTTGGACAAAATCAGATAAAAATTCAATTTTTGGTAATTTCCGCAACGATTTGGAATATGTAGGTTCTTCACCTTCAAAATTAAGAGTAAAATCAGTAATTCCAACTGGTTCTATTTTGAATAATCGTGGTAATGAAATTAGTTCAGTTAAAGTTGATATTGATGGTAATCCTCGCGGTGTTGCAAACCAACGCTATGATATCGGTGCTTTTGAATTTAATGGCAAAATGTATACAACTGATTTAGAAATCGTTCGTATGACTGCTCCATTAGCTTATAAAGCCGGTACTGGTACTTTTGCTGATGCTGAATATATTATGACTACATATCCAGTTGAAGCTAAAGTTTTGGTTCGTAATAATGGTACTATGTTGCAAACAGATGCTCCTATTACTGTTAAGATATACCAAGAAAATCCAGATGGTACATATCCAACAACTCCTGTTAAAGAAAAGACTGTTAAGGTTACTATTCCATCTACAGAAACAGTTGAAGTTACATTTGGTTTGGGAGATGAAAATGGTTCTGGCGACGATTTTGTTCCAAAATCATTCAACCAATTGACTGGTTATACAATACCAGCACACTTCAGCTCAATGAAGAATAATGTAACTCCAAAATTCAAATATGTTGTAAGCATTCCTTCAGATGAAATGACTACAAATAATGCATTACCTTGGGTGAAAGAAGCAAGATTCTACCTCAAACGTTCATTATTGCACTTAGTACTTTCAACAGAAAATAGCTATACAAAGATTGGTGCTGGTACTCTTACTCCAAGTGCTGACGACCAAAATAAATTTGCAGGCAGATTAAATGCTGACTCTTTGGTTGCTGCATTTGCTAAGATTGGTTACTATATAAACAAAAATGAAAACCTCTATGATATCGATATTTTCGATAGAAATGGATGGGAAACAAGAAACGTAAACTATAACATGTATCGTTCATTATTCTGGGCTGATGGTAATAACTCATCATTGACATTATTGCAAATGGGCGATATCAGCAAATTCTTAGCAGCCGGCAAAGAAACTGAAAAGAAAAACTTGATCTTGGCTAGTGAAGAATTTGTTCGTAACAACTCTGCTACTACAGACGGTGCTACATTTGTTAAGAATACTGTACGTGCTATCAATAAAGCTCCAGGCCAGATGACCCCAACAGTTGGTAATACAATGACTGGTGTTACTTTGGCAAGAAATCTTACTCCTGATATCCTCGTTACAGGATTCCCTGGTGACGCAGACCCAATCGGTGGCTTGA
>JAUQWR010000436.1 GCA_030835065.1 Candidatus Kapaibacterium sp. | reverse complement strand
CGTTTTTAGGGCTAAGACTAAAATCTCCGAGATTATAATTGACTGGCGCTTCTGTTATACCAGCCATCGGAATATTTAGATTGCTAATAGATCCATTAATAGGATTTATTGGTTTGCCAGAATTTTTATCGTAATAATTGACAACTAAAGTAAACTGCGTTTTAGATTTTATAATTCTACCACTGTTCAAATCGTCGTTCAATTTTGCTGTTGCTATTACTTGCACATTATAGGTCTTGTTTTCTTTGTCATGTATTGGAGGATTCCAAGCAAATTCAGCGGTTTGTTGCTCTTTATTTTCTCTGATTCTGAAATATTTATTGATGTTTTCATCTCTATAGTCTAATTTGACTTTTTGCTTGAGAATCTGATCTTCAATAATAAATTCATAATTTATTTCACTTACATTTCCGGTGTGATAAATTGTATTAATAGAATCAATATTAATAATTTCAATTCCATTTGAATCAAGAGATAACTTACAAAACATCGCCGTTTTTTCTGGTTTAATCGAAAAAGGTAATTCGAATACATCCGATCCAATTTTCGTCGGTTTGTTATTGAAATCCGGGATTATCAATACAAGAGCAGCCAAGTATAAGACAAAATAGATTTCTACTATTCTTTTTTTCCTTTTTACTTCTTTTGTCATTATTTTTCTTTGATGTTTTTGACGATAATGGATTCCAATTCTTTACGAACAATAGTTTGAACTTCTTCTTGTTTCATATCATTAATCAAAGTATTCAGCTTTTCGATTCCATTATTAAATTCGCCTAAACTAGTATTAGTTGTCTTCATTATTTCTATCATTTGAGGATTAGGAGCAACAGCATTTTGGGTGCTTTCAGCAATTTTTGCCATCGAATTTATTAGCTCTTCCTGCCTATTTATCATCAATTTAATATTTTCGCCAATAGACTCCAACCGAACTACTGCCGCTGCAAAGTCACGCCCTATTTCACCAATTTCAGTGATTATTTCTTCGGTGGCATCTGATTCATTTTCTTCACTGCTTTCGCTTATTTCATCTGGTGTAAATAACATCACAAAAAACATAAACAATAGCATAATAGCTTCGAATACTATTCCGAATATTACTACATTATTGCTTACGTTATCGTTGAACCTTCTAACGCCAATCAGCACCAACAACACTGCAGCACCAAAATATACAAAAGAATTTATTGAAGAAAAGTAAAACCTGTTTACTATTTCTTCCATCCATAAAATAAAGCCTCTATAAAGCCCTAACTTGTGGATAATATAAATCTCTTGCTTTACATATTTAGATAGATCAGTTTCCTGAGTACATATTCTTAAAAATGCAAATAAAACAATTATCGCGTTACGTTGCTTGTCATATCGCAATTCTTTATAAATATCTCTTAAAAGTTTTCTACCTTCGATAGTAGCAAGATTTTCAATTTTTCTCATATTTATATTCCAAATACTTAAGTCTTTGTTTTAAATAAAACAATTATTCCTGCAAAAAAGAATATTACGTTGGCACTCCAACCCACAATAGCTGGATTTAATTCCATAGAAAATCCTATTGTTTTGCTAAGCTCGGTGAACAATAGATAAGAAAAAGCAATAACCATAGCAGCACCAATCTGAATTGCTATACCACCTTTTTTCTTAACAGATGCAAAAGGAACACCGAATAAAATCACGATAAAGTTTGCAAATGGGAATGCATAATCTGAATAATAATCTATCATTTGCCTTCTAACGTCTTTACCACCAATTTTCAATATATCAATATATTCTTTAATCTCATCAAAATTCATTTCTTCAGGTTCTCGTTTCAATTTTAGAATTTGATTATGAGTTATTGATAATTTTATATAATCTTTATCAAATCGGCTCGTAAGCATCAAATTGTCTGAAAAAGCTCTTTTTATGCCATTTATCATTTTCCAAGAGTTTTTCAATGTATCCCATTCCATCTTTTCGCATTCAATTCGATTAATCAAGCGAGGAGATTTTTCGCTACTGTAATTTTCGATACCAACTTGATACGCCGCTCGTTCATCTGCATTATAGTGTTGCATCAAAATATTTCTTGTTGGATTATCCCTAAAATATAGATTAAATATCGTTCTATTTTCAGGATTTTTTGATAAATATTGCCTATCAATTTCTAATTTTTTTGCATTAGACTTTGG
>JAUQWR010000435.1 GCA_030835065.1 Candidatus Kapaibacterium sp. | reverse complement strand
TCGCGAATATCCCCAACATTAGCTTTATAAGACAAGCCAAGCAATCCAATTTTAGTACCTTTAACAGATTTTTCGCATTCATTCAGAGCATTAGTAAGCATTTTGATTGTATAAGCAGGCATGGAATTATTAATTTCGCGTGCTAATTTCAAAAACTTATGATCGAATCCACTTTTGCTTGCTCTTTCGATTAGATAATAAGGATCGACCGGGATGCAATGCCCGCCAACTCCACAGCTCGGATAATGAGGCATGAATGCAAATGGTTTGTTGGAAGCACCTTTGATTACAGTCATCAGATCAATACCTAATACATCAAAGGATTTCGCTAATTCGTTGACGAAAGCAATATTAATATCTCTGAAAGTATTTTCAATAATCTTAGTAGCTTCAGCAGTTTTTCAGTCAGGCATTTCATTGATTTCGCCACTAATAAATTCCCGATAAAAATCGGCTAATACCTTTGTAGCATCAGCAGATGTCGATCCAATATTTCTGGGAATATTATAGACATTCCATTTTGGATCGCCAGGATTAATTCTTTCGGGGCAGTGAGCCACATTGAAATCGATTCCGGCTTTCATTCCACTGCTTTCTTCGAGAATTGGAATAACAATTTCGTCGCAAACTCCGGGATTAATAGTTGATTCGATTACTACATTATTGCCTTTATTTAAATATTTAGAAACAAAAGCAACAGCAGATCTGACTGGATTCAAATCAGGAATATAATCATCGAGCACCGGAGTAGGCACACAGACTATAAAAATATCAGAATCTTCCAAAATCGAATCATCAGAAGAGATATTAAGAATTACATTTTTTATATCTTCGGCACATTGTTTGTCATCAATAGGGCAAATGCCATTACGAATGCTGTCGATTTTATTAAGATTCAAATCAAAACCGACTGCATCATGTTTTGTTTTTTTTGCAATTGCCGCCAATAGTGGCAATCCCACATATCCAAGACCAATAACAGATACTTTCATTATAGACACTTATCTTAAATATTTGCTAAATTGGATTATTATTAAATCCATACAAAATTACGAAAATTCACTTTTATCAACTATAATTATTCAGTTTTATTTTGTTTTTTTTGTAATTGCTTTTTTCTAATTCTCATATTAATCATTTCGACAATTAGAGAGAAGAATACAGCAAAATAAATATATCCTTTGGGCACATGCTGGTGGAAACCTTCCACAATAAGCATAACTGCAATCAAAATCAAAAATGAAAGAGCAAGAACTTGCAAAGTTGGATGGGAATTAATAAATCTACTTACCTGACCAGAGAAAAGCATCATTATAATAATAGCAATAATAACTGCAGTAATCATAATTGAAAGATGTTCGGTGAGCCCGACTGCTGTCAAGATAGAATCAAATGAGAAAACAATATCAATCATCACAATTTGAGCAATAATTGCTGCAGCAGCTGTTTTTGCCTTGATATGATGAGATTCTTCTTCGGCACTGACTTTTTTGTGTATTTCCATAGTACTCTTCCACAAAAGAAAAAGTCCTCCGGAAGCCAGAATTAAGTCTTTTCCGCTCAGATCAATTCCAAGAATGCTGAATAATGGATCTTGAAAATGAATAAGCCAAGAAATACCAAATAACAACAAAATTCTAAAAATCAAGGATAATGCCAATCCCAAATTTCTAATTTTTGCTTGTTTTTCCTGTGGCAATCTATTGGTTAATATAGAAATAAAAATAATATTATCGATACCTAATACAATTTCCAAAAATGCTAAGGTCAATAGTGCTATAAAGCCATCAACACTGAATAGAGCTTCCAATTTTAGTCCTTAAATATTTTAATAAAACATAAACGCAATATAATATTATTCATATTATTAAAAAAAGTTTCAAATAATTATTCTATGATTTACTGATCTAAAAAAATATTTTGATAATTCACAAAAAATATTATATTGCAATCGGATATAATGGGGTGCTTATGGAAAATGATAATATAATCGCTAATCAAATAAGTAATGAAGATTTACTTAAAGAAATTGAACTATTAAAAAAAGAAAATGCAGATCTTAATAAAGAAAATTCAAGATTAAAATCCGCTTTTAATTTTTTCCCAGATGTTTTAACAATTATTGACCAAGACTATCATATAATATATACATCACATCCAAATTCGGTTGGTGAGATTGACAAAAGAATGCTAAATAAATCTTTTCTTGATTTCATATATTCTGAGGATAAAAACAAAGTAAAAGATGCTATCGATAGAATTATAAATTGCGAAAGTAGTTTTGAACATATAGAATATAGAATCAGTTTTTTCTCGGGCATGACAATGTGGGTGGATAGTTCTTTTGCACCAAACAAAAACGAACCGGGATTGATATTGGTTGCTACAAGAGATCTAAGCAGCCAGAAAAGACGAGAAGAAGAACTCTTCCAAACCCAAAAAAAATACAGAGCAATTTTTGAAGGCTCTAATGATGCCATTCTGATTATTTCTGGTGAGCAGGTTGTAGATTGCAATCTAAAAGCTTTGCATTTGTTTGGCTATGAGAGTAAAGAAGAATTTCTTAAAAATTCTATTTATGAAATGCATCCGGAAATACAGCCTGATGGCAGAAAGTCTCTTGATTATATTCAGGAACTCGCCGATTATGTTTACGAAAATGGTTATACTTCTCTCAATTGGCTATTTCGAAAAAAAGATAAAACTGAATTGCATGCCCGTATTGCTATCAATAGTTTTGAGTATTCAGGCAAGCATTATCTTCAGGTTGCTGTTAGAGATATGTCGGACTTTATGCAGATCCAGCAATCTATGCAGCAATCCGAGCAACAATTAGATGTGATACTAGATAATACTCAGCAAATATTTCTATTAATTGATAAAAATTATAGAATTCAGATTTTTAATAGAGCTGCTTATATTTATGGCGAAAGAATATTAGGTATTTTTATCGAGCAGGGAAAATCTGTGTTGGATTATATAAATGATGAATTTTTACCAGATTTTATTAAGAATTTCAATTTAGCGGTCAATGGTAAGCCATGCCATTCCGAAAGATATATAAATGGTAAAGATGGGAGGTCTTATTGGCTTAATTTTAATTATACTCCTGTTTTTTCTGATGATGGGCAGATTCATTCCATAATATACAATATCCGTGATATTACTCAACAAAAGGAAGCAGAACTAAAACTTAAACATTCTGAAGATAAGTTTAGAAAGATTATGGAATTTTCTCCAGACGTCGTAACTATTCTCAATAAAGACATGAAATTAATATATCATTCTGAAAGAGATTTTTCTTTGCTTGGATATAGTCTGGCAGAGCTAGAGGATTCTGATCTTAAATTTGTGGCTCATCCTGAAGATATTGATTTGATAAAAAATGTAATGTTTGGAGCTGTCGAAAATCCGAATGAAATATTTACTGTTGTTTATAGAGGTATTCATAAAAAAGGACATTATATCTGGATTGAATCTAAAATTTCCAACCAATTAGATAATCCTGCTATTAAAGGTATTATAGTTAGCAGTAGAGATATTACTGAAAGAAAAAAATATGAGATTGAGCTAAAAAATTCTGAAGAAAGATTTAGGGTGTTGCTCGACTATTCTCCATTGGCAATCTCAATTTCGCGTGAGTTTAGAGATGTTTATGTCAATGATGCTTTTTTGAAACTATTCGGATACGATTCTATAGAAGAAGCATTGAATTGCACAATTTTTGATAAAATAGCTCCTGAATCTCGTGATTATGTTATTAGACATATGAAAGAACAAGGAGAAAATGGAATTGTAAGATCTTATGAAATTATGGGAATGAAAAAGGATGGTTCGAAGTTTGTAATGGAAGTAATTCCTGCCATTATCAAATTGTCGAATAGTGTGGAAGCTATTGCATATTTTAATGATATAACAGAACGTAAGAAATATGAACTCGAGAGAGATAAATTTATTCAAGAGCTGCAAGCGTCAAATGATATGATTGAACAAGAATCCAGTAGAATTCAAAATCTTAACCGCAGACTCGAAGAATCTGAAAGAAAACTTAAAGAATTGAATGATTCAAAAGATAAGTTCTTCTCTATTATTGCTCATGATTTGAGAAGTCCTATGACTGGTTTTTATAGTATTGCAGATACTTTATCAGATCATTTAGAAAGTTTGACTCAAGATGAGATTAAATCTATAGTTCAAAGTATAAAGACTTCTGCCGAATCTTTGTTCGAATTATTGGATACTTTGCTTACCTGGGCTAGAACTCAAATTGGAAGAATAGAATTCGAACCATTTTTACTTAATTTATATAATGAATCAGAAAAAGCTATTGAGATTGTCTATGCAAATGCTGCTAATAAGAAAATTGATATATTAAATCAAATTCCAAAGAATTTGATGATTGAAGCTGATAAATATATGTTGAATACAATAATCAGAAACTTATTGACTAATGCAATTAAATTTACTAATCCGGGTGGATATATAAGTCTAAATGCCTCTGAAATTGGCTCTTTAGAAAATCAGTTTGATAAGTTTATTGAAGTTTCTGTTACAGATTCAGGTGTTGGTATTGACAAGATGATATTAGATAAACTATTCAAACTTGAACATAAAATTAGTACACGTGGTACTAAAAATGAGAAAGGATCAGGATTGGGATTGATTCTCTGCAAAGACTTTGTAGAAAAACATGGCGGCAAAATATATGTAGAAAGCCAAGTTGGCGAAGGCACGAGATTCAGATTTACTATACCAAAAGCTTAAATTAAAAGATCAATAATTTTAAGATAATCCAGGTAATTTTGGAATACAAATGTAGCTCCGTTGTTGCGCAAAACATCGGAGTTTTTATTATCAATCCCAATAAAGTTTATATTTAGTTCTCGGCAGGCAGCTAAGTCCCATATTCCATCGCCAATATATGTGATTTTATCTGAGCCAGACGAAAAATTTTCTGAATCTATAAGATGTTTAATAATTTCAGATCTTTTAGGCGAAATATTAGCATTAGAAAACAAGAAGTCCCGATAGTCTAATCCGATAGAATCGAGTTTAATAATTCCCGTGCCATGCCAAGATCCGGTAGCAATCCCAATTTTAAAATTATTATCAGCAGATAAATGTTGAATAAAATCGACAGCTCCGGGAATTTCCGCAAAGCTGCCTTTATTAGAATTATAATAATTAAAGAAAGAATTAACAAAATGCAATTGCATGGCATCCTCAGAATCTTTCATAATTTGATATTTATCGGCGAGCAGTCTGAACAAACCGCTATCAGTGCCACTACTTAAAATTTTAGCATCTTCCCATTCTTCATCGCTCAATCTCAAATTGAACAATTCAAATAGAGAATTTCTGTATAATCTATCATCAATATTAAGAGTATCCGCAAGTGTACCGTCTATATCAAAAATGACAAAATTCATATTAATTCCTTACTTTAACTTTGCTTACAACATAGGTTTTATTAACAGAAATCGAGCAAGCCTCGAATTTGGGAAGTTTCAAAACAGGCAAAACATCATTAGATAAGCCCCATCCTTCCGAAGGCAAACCCAACAAATTTTTATCCATTTTAATATTAAGATTAGCATCGTGATGAATAGAATAAGCATAAGAGCCAAATGGAATATCTTCGAAAATAGCCTTAGCGGTTCTATTATTAATTTTTACCACTTTTAATTTAAAAGCATTCTCAGGATGATTCGGAAAAGATTCTTTAACGTCACTACTATAAAGATGTACCCTGACGTTACCATCATTACTTTCAAGATTGTAGATATCAATTTCTAATGTAGCTTTGGGGCTATTATCGAATGAACTAAGAAAGCTGAAAAAAATCAATAGCAAAATCAATTTAAAATAGCGCATTTCCCACCCAAAAAAATCAACTTAACAAATCAATTCTCGAAAAAACATAATCTAAACTATCAGTTTTCAAGCTTGCCTTATAAAAATTAGTACCTTTAAGTTTTTTGGCAGCCACATCCTGATAATTCAGATATCTCCGGCTTCTGAAAACATCAAACCAATAGACTAAAGAAATCTTGCCTTTTTTGATTTCGATGCCAGTAATCCCTCTTTTGCCAGTAACGGCGCCGGAGTTGAATAAGCACGGTATAAGAATTTTATTATTGTAGATACTATCGCGATAAGTATTTGAATCGCCTTTTTCTAAAATTCCTTCGAGTTCGTGCTTATATTCACTAATAAAATTACGAATTTTTTTTTGTTTTGAATCGTCGGAAATTGAATATTGGCGGCATAAATTTTCAATCGTTAGTTTTAAACTGTCAATTTTTGATAGTGATTCAAATAGCGGTCGGTGTGTGTGCCCGAGTATAGAAATGAGTCTGTTGTGAGATGAGAATTTGTAAGATATTTCTTCTGTTAAATACTTTTTATTATTGTCAATTGGCACTGATTTATTACTTACAGTTCTAAAAATGTATTTGACAAGGAAGAGAGCCAACTTGCTATATTGCTCTATTTTGCTCGAAGTTTGATGTCCATGAAATATAAATATGTTTTTCTTTTTATACTCAAGTATTAATGAATCTAATAATTCGTACTGAGTCTGAAGATGGGGATTCAACTTCAACTCATAATCATGATTACCAACAATTTTGAAAAGTCTGTTTACAGAATTATATTTATCGAGCATTTGGTAGAATTCAGACCAGCGATTATAAATATCTTTATAAGAAAATTTATAAAGTTCTTCGACATCACCATTAAGAATAAGTTTATAGCCCTTGTTGAAGTAATGATTATTTAGAATATGTATAAGAAGTTGAGAGTTAGGGCTGAAGTCGTCGTTAAAACCACCATTGCCGATGTGTAAGTCACTAAATATAATGAATTTGTCCTTAGAGTCAATACTGATTTTCTTCGATTCTTTAAATAATTTTTCCAGTCGTTTCAATCATAATCCAATCAAAAATTCTAACATATACAAAATTAGCAAGCTAATGTTAAGTAGTGATGAAGTTAGACAAAAATTTTTGTTAAAATTCTAAGATATAGTGTGAATAAAGATATTGGGAGAAAAATTAAAAAAATTAATAAAAAAAATGCCGTTAAAAGCAAAAAAAAATGTCGAAACAAAATTTCGACATTGATTAGTTAGATTAAATCTTGGCAGAATAGCTATTTACAATTGAAATAATAGTTAACTATAAATATTATTAATTATTAATTAATGAACGAGCTATATCAATTAATTTGCCTAAAGAATCTATTTTAAGCTTAGTATAAAGATTTTTTCTATAAGTACTAACAGTAAATTTACTAATATCTAAAGTTTCGGAGATTTCTTTAGTGGACATACCTTTTCCAATCATAGTAAGAATTTCGAACTCTCTTGAAGTAAGTTTTTCTTTGATTTCATCGGGATTAAAGTTAATATCCTTGGGTAAATCAGGTTCTTTTTTCGAACTTTTAGAAACGCCAGTATTATTGATAATATCATGAAGAATGATATCAAAAACCCTTACATTATAGTGGTAGTCGCCATCAAAGACTTTATGAACCGCTTTAATTAATTCGTCTTGCATAACATCTTTAAACACAAAACCGTCTGCTTTCAAATTGATAACCTTGGCTATAGTTTCTTTTTCTTCGCTGATAGTAAGCATAATAACTTTAACTTCAGGAAACTTCTCTTTCATAAGAGTTAAGGTTTCGAAACCGTCAATTTTTGGCATTAAAATATCTAAAAGCACAACATCGACTTTAAAGTTGCCAAGCATATCAATTGCCTCGTAGCCGTCTTTAGCAGTGGCGACTACTTCGATAGTGTCATCCGGCATTAACATAGCTTTCGTACCCAAAGCAGACATCTGATGGTCGTCAACAATTAATACCTTTACTTTCTCTTCTCTATTCATAATTCCTCAATCTTGCTTATATGCAATTAATGATATTCACTAATTAATAAAGTAACAAGAATAAAAATATTGTATAAATACTTTATTTGTTGAAAAATTGAATTGCTTAGCAATAAATGAAATATTATTAATGCTGGAATCAAAGCTACCTAAAAATTATATTATAATTAAAAAAATGTAATATAAAAAATATTCTACAATTATTATAAAAACATATACGATATTGACTTATGAGATTGTGACGAAATGTTTGAATTTTAATAAAATTGTTAAAACCATTAACAAAACAATATAAGAGGTAGCTATGAAAAAGCTCATTACTAAATCGTTAGCTATGCTTTCATTTGCAATAGCTTTGTTTTCGTGTTCCGAAAATACTGATACAAGTATATCATATCAAGGAAGCGATAATACTAAAAAAGATGTATATATCATTCTTACTGAAAATGGAAATTCCATTTCTGATAATCATGATATTAAAGCTTCAATTTCCAAACTCTGCGACAAATATAATATTCCACAATCAGATATTATCTGCACCTATGATAAGGTAGTAAAAGGCTTTGCGGCTAAACTTAGTACATCGCAATTTGAGTTAATTTCAAAAGATAAAGAAGTAGTATATTCTGAAAAAGACCAATATATTATATCTAATGATATGCTCGAAAATATATTATCTTATAAGCAGGATAAAACTCTTGCACAAACAATACCAACAGGTGTACTCGCAATAGGTGGATATAACGAAGCCGATCTAAATACCGGAGTTGCTTGGATTGTTGATACTGGTATAGATATGGATCATCCGGATCTTAACGTCAATCAAACACTCAGCCGTTCATTCGTGACTTACGGAGTAGATCTTGACAATCCAGATGATTTCAATGGTCA
>JAUQWR010000434.1 GCA_030835065.1 Candidatus Kapaibacterium sp. | reverse complement strand
TTTTCTAGATTTAGATTCCATTTGTTCGATAGGAATCTTGAAATGAGAAGAAACCAAGCTCTTAATATCATCTATATTTAAAGGAGTAGGTTCGTAAGAACAATGCCCAATAATAACTTCCTTAGCTAAATCAACATTCAAAGGTTTTCTATCGAAAGAATATTTAGCAATCAAGCTGATGAGAGCACCTTCCAATTCACGAATATTAGAAGTAACATGACGAGCGATAAACTCAACTACATCATTAGGCAGCTCAATACCTTCATCTTCACTTTTACGTTTTAAGATTGCCATTCTCATTTCAAAATCCGGAGATTGGATATCAACAGTAAGACCCCATTGGAATCTTGAAATTAGCCTAGCATCTAAATCCTTAAGATCTCTAGGAGGCTTATCACTAGTCAGGATAAGCTGTTTGCCTAATTGATGAAGAGCATTAAAAGTATGGAAGAAATTATCTTGAGTTTTTTCTTTACCTCCGAGGAAATGAATATCATCGACAATCAAAACATCGACAGCACGATAAAAACTAACAAATTCATTAACTTTATTATTTTGGATTGCATTAACGAATTCCATGGTGAAATGCTCACTATTAGTATAAAGCACTTTAGCTTTAGGATTGTCTCTTACAATCTGATTACCAATCGCTTGAGCCAGGTGAGTCTTGCCCAATCCTGAATCACCATAGATAAACAAAGGATTAAATTTAGTACCACCGGGATTATTGCTAATCGCTTTAGCAGCAGAGAAAGCAAGTTGATTGCTATCGCCTGTAATAAAATTATCAAAAACATATCGCGGATTCAAATTGCTCGGGAAAGGTTTATTTGAGCCATTTGTATCGCTGTTAGTGATAGTATTTGAATTAGGAGGAAACTTCAAACCAGGTACTTTAATAGTAACCGGATCGTTGGTATCCTTTTTATCGTCCACAACCACTTGATAGAGCAGCTGAGCGTCTTCGCCCATAACTCTTTGAATAGTCTTTTGCATTAAAGAATAGTAGTGAGCTTCGATCCATTCGTAAAACCATTGGCTGGGAACTACAACAGTCAACTTGTTGGGAACCCATTTAAGAGCTTTAATAGGTTCGAACCAAGTTCTATATACTTGTTTGTCAACATTATCTTTAATAATTTCTGAGCATTTTTCCCATAAAGCAATTGCTTTCCTGTCAACGTTTTCAGGTATTATGGTAATGCTTTCTTTTCTAACCTGACTATCGGGCTGTGGAAAAAGCGTAAGCGTTTCAGTTAAATAATCCACCACTTTGTTTTTCCTGAATTAAATTCAACATCTGTTAATTATGTTTGCAGAGTCATCGTCCAAGCTAAGAATCGCTTCTAATCACATTATGAAACAATCAATTAAGCCAAATCCGCATCTAATCTTGCTTTTAAAACTCCGATCACTCAAAAGTGTTGATAATTCTTATTAAAAACCATGCCACTTTTTGGCAAATGGGCAAATTTACCCTTGATTTTTTCTTTTTCCCCCCAATAAGTCTATCGCGACTGAGCTGATAGATAATATCACTTTGATTATCGAAAGTAACTTTCTTTACGAAGTCAATTTGTAATATTTTTGAAAAAATTTCAAACAAAAAAAAAATTATTTTTCAAATATTTTTGTAGTTTTTCTAAAAGTTGAACTCTATCAACAATTTACACGCAGCTAAAATTTTCTGCCGATTTCATCTACGATTCATTTTCGCTTAATGTTGAAAAATATTTCGAGAAATTAACAAAAATTAGTTTGATATTAGAGTAATTATCTTATTCCTTGATATATAATAATTTAGCTTTGTTAAATTTTCTTAACATTCATCTAAACATTTCAAAAATAAAGAAATTATTTGCTTCATCTAAATTTTCACTTGTTAGCTAATTATTTTTTCAGACAAAATATTCTGTTTCAAAATGCAATTTTCAAAAATTCAAAATAGCAACAAAAAATCCGATTTCAAATCATAAAATTGAATATATAAATGTATATAAAATGCATATTTTACAATAACATTTATTTTTTGTAATAAATTTGTCAATATAAAACAATTGAGAATATTTTAATTTTTATTCATAATGCAAACTTATCATTGAAATTACAAGTTTTATTAATTAAATTGCTTCATTAAAATTTCGTAATATTACTGTATCTTAAAATTTTATGTAAATACAGGAAAAACAGCACATGCAACATGGTTCTCACGTCGAGCCTATGGCTCAAACTTTAGCGGAGAAAATTTTATCGATTACAAATCAGTCAGTTTCGCGATGCTATCAGTGTGGCAAATGCTCTGCAGGTTGCCCTATGGCAGAAGAAATGGACTACACTCCCAATCAAATACTGCGTATGCTTCAGTTGCGTTTGGCAGATCTCGACGAAAAAGTGCTTAAATCTAAAGGAATTTGGCTTTGTTTGGCTTGCGAAACTTGCTCTACAAGATGCCCTCAAGAAGTAGAATTCCCTGTGGTTATGGATTTCTTGCGTCATGAATCTTTACGCCGGGATATGGTGCATCCCGATGCTAAAAAGATTCTTGCTTTCCATCGCACTTTTCTCGATTCTATCAAATCAACCGGCAGACTCTACGAAATAGGCTTAATTGGCGGCTATAAGCTCAGAAGCCTTAATCTATTCCAAGATATTGAGCATGCCCCAAAAATGTTTTTTAATGGTAAACTCAGCATTTTGCCTCATATGATTAAAGGCAAAGACGCTGTCGAAAGAATTTTTAAGAAAATTAATGATTTGGAGAAGAATAATCATGACTAAAACTGGATATTTCCCTGGTTGTTCGCTCCATGGTACTGCTATTGAGTATAACGAATCTCTCCAAGCTGTTTCTCAATTATTCGATCTCGAACTTAATGAAATTAAAGACTGGAACTGCTGTGGTGCTACAGCTGCCCATTCTATGAATTCTATGCTTGGTGTGGCTCTTCCTGCTCGCATTCTTGCTTTAGCCGAAAATCAAAATATTGATGAATTTGTCGTCCCCTGCGCTGCTTGCTTCAGCAGGATTGCTAATGCTAAACATGAAATGCATGTTGATGAAAAATATAAATCTAAAGTTCCTGAAATTATTGAAATGGATTACAAAGGCTCTTCCCAGCCTATTAATGTTATTGACTTTATCGAAAAATACTTTAAATCTGATCTTATCAATAAAATTGTAAATCCTCTCAACATTAAAGTTGCTTGCTACTATGGATGCCTTCTCACTCGCCCACCAAAACTTACTAAGGTGGAACGCTACGAAGATCCTATGATGATGGAAGACATTATGAAAATTTTAGGTGCGGAACCTATTGATTGGGCATTCAAAACTGAATGCTGCGGTGCCGGTTTTTCTGTCTCTCATACCGAATCGGTAGCAAGACTATCTGCAAAAATTCTCGAGGATGCTGCCCATAGAGGTGCTGAAGCTATTATTGTAGCTTGCCCTATGTGCCAGTCCAATTTAGATATGAGAAGAGCTGATATTAATAAATATCTAGGCAGACAAATCGATATTCCTGTGCTTTATATTAGCGAAGCTATTGGATTGGCTTTAGGTATTGACCAAAAGAAATTAGGACTTAACAAGCATACCGTTCCTTT
>JAUQWR010000433.1 GCA_030835065.1 Candidatus Kapaibacterium sp. | reverse complement strand
CTGATCTGTCCATCATCTCTAATATATACTAAAAAATAAGGCTGAAGAGGATTAATTCTTTCATTCTCATTGGCAATATTCTTTTGTTTTAAACAAAATATAATTCCAGGTCTAATCACATCTCTATCGGAGTCACTAAATTTATCTTTGTTCAAATACTTAGAATATGATCCAGAGGGCGAGGGCACAATAGCATATAATCCCAAGGGAGCTCCAATCAATTTTTCTCTATGTTGATTTATATAATTTGTAAGTTCTACTCTATAGTCATGCAAAGTAAAATCAGTAAGAGAAATTCCTTCTTCCATTTCTTCCAAGTCTAAGACTGTATCTTTAAGTTTTTTAAGCTGTTTGTTACGATATTTTAAATCTTCCTCGATTAATTCTTCAATTTTATCATTAGCCAATAAATTATCATCACCGGTAGCAGTCAAATCGACAAGAGCCATCCTAGCTTCAACCCTAAGTTTAAGGTTGATATACTTATCAAGATCGTCAGTAGGCCAGAAATTAACCAATTGAATTTGTTTATTTTTGGAGCCCAATCTATCAATACGTCCGAAACGTTGAATAATTCGAACAGGGTTCCAGTGTATGTCATAATTAATAAGATAATCGCAATCCTGCAAATTTTGACCTTCGCTAATACAATCAGTAGCAACTAAAATATCAATTTCGCCATCTTGTGGCATAGAATTGATAAGACGTCTATTTTTTGAGATAGGCGAAAAGTTTGTCAATATATGAGAAAACTCATTTTTACCAAAAGTAGTTTTAGTCCTATCACCAATAACAAGTGCAATATTAACACCATGCTCAATTGCAGTATTCTCTAAATTCTTAAACAAATATTCTGCAGTATCAGCAAAAGCAGTGAAAACAATTATTTTTTTATTATTTTCATTAATTGGATTTGCAATTTTTTTTGTAATTAACTTTTTCAATTCGCATAATTTTCCATCTCTATCGGGATTAATAGCCGAAGCCCAATTCCACAAAGTATTGAGAGCCTGTTTATCATAAGCCAAATCATTAAGCCATCGATGGCAGTCAATATGATATAGCGAAAATTCTTTAGTACCAATTTTCCATTGCTCGTTTTCTTCATCATTTTCAACAATATCTTCTTCATCAAAATTGATTTCTAATTTATCAGATTTAGCATTTTTATGAGCATGAAAATCTTTAATTTTCTTTTCCAAACTTTCAATTTTCCTAATAGTTCTATCCATAGAAATTTCAAAAGCTTCAATAGAACTTTCTAATCTTTTCAAGAAATTCACTTTCATCATTCCGATCAGAAAATGCTCTCTAGTAAGAGGATCGTCATAAGATCCTTTTGTACCCTCAACTTTAGGTTTGATACCATATTTGTCCCAATACTCTGGTTTAGTATAAGCTGAAGGATTAAAAATAGTAAGTTTATATTTAAGTATTATGTCGTTCAGTTCGTCGTAAGTATATGAACGTTCAATTGTATCTAATTTAGGAGAATAAGTCTCAGGTTTTAATCTTTCGGGAAACTCACCGATTTGGTTTGAATCATAAAAATTAACAACATGTTTTCTACTACGTGCAATGGTTAATTCATCCAAAAGCTTAAAGAACGAAGTATCTAAAGATTCCAATAAAGTTTTAACATTTCGATTAGGATTTTTTTTGGGATCAGCCCAATTAGAAAAATGAGTTTGAGCATTTTTCAAGGTATATTCAATATCTTTAATATTAGCAGAGTCTGCCAATCCGGCTTTATCACCTTCAGTAATCAAATAAATCTGATTACGAAGATCTTTTAAAGTATTATTAACTGGAGTAGCAGAAAGCAATAAAACTTTAGTTTTGAGTCCATCCTTAATAATTTTTTCTAACAACCATTTTGCACGATTCATCCTTTTTGAACCATCTTTATTATCTCTTTCTAAAGGATTACTTCTAAAATTATGCGATTCATCTATTACAACTAAATCAAAAGCACCCCAATGAAAATTTTCAAAATCAATACCATTAGCATAAGATTTACCTGATTCTCTGGATAAATCGGTATGATAAAGAACAGTATAATTAAATTTATCTTTTGTAAAAGGATTAAGCTGATTGTTTTGATATGATTGATAGATAGTCCAGTTT
>JAUQWR010000432.1 GCA_030835065.1 Candidatus Kapaibacterium sp. | reverse complement strand
CAATACCGGATATTACCATTTCTTTTAGAGTGGACTGAGTATTGTCTTGATCATAAATTGAATTGAATGCCAATAGAACAATAATTACATTAAGTAAATATTTAATCATAAAAAACCTTTATATATAAAATTATACTTACTATCTTATTGTAAACTAATGGTCTTGTTCCAAGCTGTCTTATCCTTATCCAATTGTAATTACGAAAATTAGACGAAAAAATTTTCATTGATAAATATTGATTAATCCAATATTAGTTACCAATTAATAAAATTTTTAAGAAATTCTAAAATAAATTAAAATAATTATAAAATGCAAACGTTAATCAAATAGGAATGATTATTAAACAGGAAATGATATGAATAATGCAGAAGTAAAAGATAAGATTTCAAATGCCGGATTGAAGGCTACAACTCAGAGAATTGTTATACTCAAGGCTTTGCTCGAATCCAGAGAGCATCCTACTGCCGAAGAGCTATACAACGAAGTCAAAGACGAATATCCTGCATTATCACTCAGCACAGTCTATAATACACTAGACTGCTTGGTGGAAAAAGCTTTGGTAAAACAAGTCCAAACCGAAGGTGGCAATATGAGATATGATGCTTTTGTAGATATTCATCACCATCTTTACTGCAGCGAAAGCGGTAAGATTAGTGATTATTACAACGATGAGCTTAATAATATTCTCGAAGACTTCTTTGCTAAGCATAATATTCCTGGATTCATTCCAGAAGAATTTAAATTAAACATAAAAGGCAAATTTATTGAAAATGGAGAATAATATGAATAACTTAAATAGAATCGGATTAGATTCAATACATGCAGAAGAATTAGTTGAAAAACTTAATAATTTATTGGCTAACTATCAATTGTTCTATCAAAATCTACGTGGATTTCATTGGAACATAAAAGGTGAAAAATTCTTCGAATTACATTTAAAATTCGAAGAATTATATACTAATGCTCAATTGAAAATTGATGAAATAGCAGAAAGAATTCTCACTCTGGGCGGAACTCCTTTGCATTCATTCACAGACTATCTGGCAAATGCAGAGATCAAAGAACAAAAAAATCTTTCTAGTGCAAATGACACTGTTACAAATGTTTTGGAAAGTTTTAAGGTTTTAATTTCAAAACAAAGAGAATTGTTAGTTCTATCTGGCGATGCAAACGACGAAGG
>JAUQWR010000431.1 GCA_030835065.1 Candidatus Kapaibacterium sp. | reverse complement strand
TAACCGCCCTTTTTTTACTTAATTCCTAACATCCCCATTAAGTATCGCCATTCAAGCTCCATGTTATCCACCATCTGCTCTATTGATTGTCCAGAACCATGACCGCTCTCAAAGTCAACAAATAGTAATATTGGATTGGTTTGACCAGGTTGATTTTGAAGTGCAGCTGCAAATTTCTTAGCATGCAAAGGATCTACTCTCGTATCATTTTCGCCAGCTTTCACCATCAATGATGGATAAGTCTGTCCAAGTTTAATATTGTGATATGGAGAATACTTAATAATATTTACTAAATCTTCTTCTTTGTCTGGATCGCCATATTCAGGTATCCAATATCTTGCAATCAAGAATTTATGATATCTCACCATATCTAACAAAGGAACAGCACATATTCCGGCTTTAAACAAATCAGGTCTTTGAGTAGTTATTGCTCCAATAAGCAAGCCACCATTAGATCCGCCCTTCACGGCAAGCTTTTCTTTTGATGTATATTTTTCTTTTATCAAATATTCAGCAGCAGCAATAAAATCATCGAAGGTATTTTGTTTTTTCAACAACATACCGTCTCTATGCCATGATTCTCCATATTCTGCACCACCTCTTAAACAGGCAATTGCATAAACACCACCACGATTTATAAATGAAGCAGTTGTTCCAATAAATGAAGGAGACATACTAATATTAAACCCACCATAACCATATAAGATTGTCGGATTATTGCCATCTAGCTTCATACCTTTTTTATACACGATAAACATTGGTACTTTTGTTGAATCTTTAGAGTAATAAAACACCATTTTAGATTCAATTTCTTTAGTATCGATTGGAGGAGTATCCTGATAGAAAAATTCTAGTTTAAGAGTTTTTCCATCCAATTTATATGTCTTTGATGGATTGCTAAATGTAGCAAGTCCGATAAAAACAGTATTAGATTCTTTATGATAGCTGATACCGCTCACATCACCAATCTCAGGCAGCTCAATATCTTTTACAAATTTACCATTGAGATCAAAAGCTCTAAGCCTGCTTATAACATCTTTTTTATCTTGAATAATAATAAAATCACTTGTAATAGCATAAGCTTCGAGTACTGTTTCTTGTTCGGGATAGAAATCAGTCCAATTTTCAAAGCCCATTTTATCTAGTGTACTAGTCATAATTTTCCAATTTGGAGCATTGTGATTTGTCATAATCCATAGTTTATTATGACGAATTTCCGGGCTTACTCTAAATTCTTTACTAGAATAAATCACTTGCGGCTTATCATTAGATTTTTGTTTTCTAAAGCTTAAAGTGTTTGAATAAAAATCGCCTTCAGTAAAAAAAGTAATACCCGACTCATCAGTATCCCAAACACCTGCTACGTCTTTAGCATCTTTAGGAGCAATCATAAACTGGTCTTTGCTTCTGTTATTTCCATCAGAAATTTTATGAAGATAGTGCTCCACTGGCTTCTGATTTTTAATCATTTCTTTAGTTCTTAGAGAAATGTAGCAATATTCTTCATCGAAAGCCCAAGTAAAGTCATTTAATCCTTCAATAGATTCACCAATTTGCTTGCCTGTTTTGGAATCAAGTATCCTTACAGTCAATATTTCATCGCCTTTAGTCTGAGTGCCAATCGCAACTTTATTGCCATCACGAGTAAAGTCTGCAGAAGAAATTGCAGTTTTTCCGCTCTCATCAACTGTTAAAGGATCGAAAACAAGA
>JAUQWR010000039.1 GCA_030835065.1 Candidatus Kapaibacterium sp. | reverse complement strand
GCCTTCCAAAATGTTTCGAGCATTTTCTTCTCGTCGAAAACATACATTTTTGTATTTTCAGCTATTTCTATCGGATTGTCTAGCACTTCTTGACCTTCAGGAAGCCTGCACAATGCAATTTTGCTTTCTGTTTCAAAAATGTCATTGCCTTTTGCAACAACTCTCTGCATACCAATACAAACAATTTTTCCGGTCATTGGAGTCAGAGCTAGTTCAAACTTGCGTTTTTCGATTTCCTCTTCAGTTTGGGCATTACGCAGCAAATATTCTTGCTGGCTTTCTGAAAACTCATCCCAATTCTTGCCACAAGTTTCAATATCGAATACAATGAATTCGTTATACATATCGACTCCAATTAAAAGTTAAAGACATTAACGAGCAAAATTAATCAAATTTTTGGTAATGTAAAGATAAAATTACTACCTTCGCCCAATTTGCTTTCAACTCTAATTGTGCCACCATGTTTTTCTATGAAATCTTTACAAATAATTAAACCTAAGCCGGTACCTTTTTCTTTAGAAGAGCCGATCGAAGATTGAGCCACATCAATACGGAATAGCTTTTCAATATCTTCATCGTTTAGCCCTACTCCATTATCTTTTATACTTACTTCATAATACTCGCCAGAATCTACTGCACTACATTCAATACTACCTTCTATCCCAGTAAATTTAACTGCATTTGAAATCAAATTCCTGAAAACTGTATCAATCAAATTTTTATCAGCAAATACGATAGAACCAATAAAATTATCAACGCTAATATTAATTTTTTTCTCGTCAAGTCTTGTTTTGAATAAATCATACGCAGAATTAAAGAAAACCTGCAATTCTACTGGCGAAGGATTAAAATCAATTCTTCCGCTTTGATTTCGTGCCCAGCTAAGCAAATTCCCAAGCAAATCGTTAAGTTTATTAGAGAGTAGAATAATATTATTAGCAGTTTTTTCGATATTTACTACATCAAACTTAGTAGAATATTTCAGAAGTAATTCCGAAGCAATCATCAATCCATGCAATGGGTTTTTCAAGTCATGGGCAATTATTGAGAAGAATTTATTCTTAGTATCATTTGCAATTTGTAATTCATTTTCCGATTTGAGCAACATTTCATTAAGTCTCTGCAGCTCTTCAGATTCGTTTTCCAATCGATAGTTCAGTTCAACCAAATTTCTATTAGATTTCTCTAATTTAACAAGAGTTTCTCTCAATTCTTCAGTTCGTTCCAGTACAATTCTTTCGAGTTCTGTATTTAGTACCTTCACATCTTCCTGATTTTTTCTTATTTGAGTAATATCACGAATAGTTTCGATAGCGAAATAATTATTTCCAATTTCATCAATAATAATAGTTGCTGCGCCCCATGCATAGCAGCCATTAGGTTTATTTGGCATCGGAAGATAATTCTCTGCATATATTGTATTTGCAACTACTTCTATACGCTCATATTCAGTAAATCTTTCTAATTTCCTGTCTTTGAAATAATCAATAAGCATTTCTTTTTTACTACCAAAAAATGGTAATGAATACTCATAATCGCCTTTGCCTATAATATTAGATTTCTCAACTCCAGTGAATTCTTCCATTGCTTTGTTCCAAGCCACAACCACACCATTTGCATTAACAACAAAAGTGGGATCCGGAAGAAATTCAATTATATCTGTCATTTGTTTTTTGGCATTTGCAAGTTCTTCTTCATATTTTTTTCTTTTGTCTATATCTGTCACAAAACCATCGATATAAACAATATTCCCAGATTCATCTTTTTCTGCTTTAGCATTGATAGTAACCCATGTAATCGAATTATCCTTTTTATAATACTGAACTTCAAAATCTTTTATAAAACCATTTC
Organism: Candidatus Kapaibacterium sp.; assembly: GCA_030835065.1. Lineage (GTDB taxonomy): Bacteria > Bacteroidota > Ignavibacteria > Kapaibacteriales > UBA2268 > JAUQWR01. Next base: position 2,259 of record JAUQWR010000039.1, on the reverse strand, counting down.
TATTTAATTCACTTAAAAAATATTCTCTATCAAGATGATTAACATACAATTGATTTCTTAAATTCTTAACATTCATTTTTAAGTCCTCAAACGAGTCATACCCCAATATTTGAGGCACAGCCGAATTAGTACCCAATATTAATCCATCATAAGTAGTTCTGAATATACCTTCGATAGCGTTTTCATAAATCAACCTGTAGTTCGCTTCAGATTTAATTAATTCATCAGAGTATGTTTGTATTTTACTCATAAATTCATTAAAATACTCCGATAATTCGCCAATTTCGTTTGGCTTTATATTTTCTATTCTAATATCGAAATTGCCTTCGGCACCTTCTTTAAATTTGTGAATTAAATCAGAAATTGGCTTATTAAATTCACGTCTAATCCAAATCGAGACCACACCTATAATTGATAATATCAAAAGTATGCTTAGAAAACTGATATAAATTATTGAATTTGCAGATTTATAAATCTCATCGACATAACCGCTTGAAGCCACAATCCAGTGAAACTCTGGTATCGATTTAAATATAACAATTTTTTCTCTGAACTTAGTATCATCTGGATTTTTCCAATTATAATATACTCTTCCATTTTTTTGTTTAATCATCTCATCAATAATATATTTGCCATCTTTATCCATTGCAGCTTTCAAATTTGCATTTTTGAGCTCAGGGTGAATAAGCATATTACCTAATGTATCAAGCAAAAAAGAATATCCTGTATCATAAAACTTCAAGTCGAGCACGCTTTTTTCAAAATCTTCTACATTTACTAATTCATGAAATTCTTCTCTATACGAAGACACAGACACAATTAAATCCCATGGTTCGAAATATTTCATATATAATGCTTTGGGTTTCTTTATGCTGTCTTCAGGATTTGCCCAAAAATATTCTAAGTATCCTTCTTTTTTTTCTAATTGAATTTTAACAAAATCATTATTTCCTACATAAGTGTCAATCAGTTGCTTTCGAGGATGAATTTTTAAATAACCTGCTTTATTTAAACAATAAATATAACCGGTTTTCCCAATTTTTTGGGACAAAAGAATATCCGATGCTTCTTGAAAAGCCTGACTTTCAGTCAGCTCACCATTCTTATATTTATTATAATAATAATTCAAAATTTCTACGTTTTTTTCTGCAACGCCTCTAAGCATGTTTTTAATTGATGAGTTTGCTGAAGTCATTACCAAATTATTCAAAAGATTTGTTGAATTATTTAATTCTTTTTCGATTGATTCTTCGATTTGATCTACAATAACCAAATAAATGAATCCACCCTGCACACCAACAATAAGCACAAATATAATTAAATAACTCAAAAGCAATTTTGATTTCAAAGAAATCGTATTCAATCCAAACATATAAACCCCATCATTTTGTATATATGATGTTTTAGGAATATAATTATTTTCAAAAAAAAAATGAGGCCCTCAAATTTGAAGTCCTCATTTTAAATTTTAGAATGGTTTATATTTATCTGCCAATAAGCATTTTAAATGAGCTTTCTGCCCAAGCAACAAGAGGAGTTGCATACAAACCGTAGAAGATTGTCGGAACAGCAAGTGCATACATAAGTACTTGAGCACCGATTGAGTATTTAATATTTGGATTTTCGCTATCAACGCCACGTACCCACATATTACGGAAAATTTTAGAATAGTAGTATAAGGATACAACACTATTCAAAACACCCACAACAGCTAACCAAATCAATCCAGAATCCAAGACTGCTGCAAACAAGTAGAATTTACCAATAAAACCTACAGTTGGCGGAAGACCAGTCAATGAAATCAAGAAAATTGTTAGAGTAGTACCTAGTGCTGGAGCTCTATAACCGATACCTACGTATTCGTCGAGCTCTTCGCTGCCCACTTTATCAGCAATCATTTGCACAACATAGAAAGCACCAAAGTTCATAATCAAATATGAAGCAAAGTAAATAAGAACAGCTATTATTCCAGCTTGATTCATCACCACAACGCCCATCAAAAGATAACCGGCGTGAGCAATACCAGAATATGCTAATATTCTTTTCACATTATTTTGCCAAAGAGCAACCAAGTTGCCAATTGTCATTGTGATTACTGATAAAACGGTAATCAAAAACTTCCAATCGACAATTGCTAACATGTTATAAACAGAGCTTGTAGATTGGTCGAAGTTGATAAATCCAACATAAATAAATCTCATCAAAGCGGCAAAACCAGCAGCTTTACTTGCAACCGACAAGTAAGCAGTAATAGAAACC